>NZ_VPBW01000012.1:0-81539 GCF_013418535.1 Acinetobacter sp. YH12137
CTTTCAACTTTTGCCAGTGTTGATCTGTCAGCATGGTACGAGGCATAGCGAATAGTAAAATTGGGTTTGGCGATTTGATTTTACTACTTCGCTATTTTTTTAAGCTAAAAGTGTCAACACACCCTAGATAAATTATAAAGATGAGCATACTATTTTCAGATTACAGGTCTATTTCTATCGAGCAATAAACCTGTAACCGATGACAACCAGCTTGATCTTGCAAACAGATTATTTCACCTTAGTTTTGCGAATCATCTTATACAATACTTTTGGCGATAGACGTGACACTAGAACACCTAGTTTTTCTTTAGAGCCCCCCACCACGATATATTCTTCACCACGTTTCAACGCTTCTACAGTCTGACGGGCAAAATCAGCCGGTTCCAAGCCATTTTCAATCGCTTCATCCTGCTTGGCCTGAGGTTTGCCTTCCCCATTTAAGGCATTAAAAGACACATTAGTTTTAATAAAGCCCGGAAAAATCACGGATACCTGAATACCCTGATCTGCCATTTCAGCGCGCAGGCTATTCGCCCACATATGAATCGCGCCTTTGGCTGCTGAATAAGACGCCCGATATTGAGTTCCAAGCAGGCCGGCCACACTGGAAATAAAAGCAATCCGGCCAGATTTCTGTTTTAAAAATGTCGGTAAAACTGTTTTGGTGAAAAACACCTGAGAGAAATAATCGACTTCCATAATGGCGCGTTCAGTCTGCATGGTGGTTTCCTGAATCAGGGCACGCTGGCTGAGTCCGGCATTATTGATCAGCCAGTCAATGCGGCCTTTCTCACTTAGCACCTGTTCATAAGCCGTGCGTACCTGACTTTCATCAGTAATATCGGCCACGACTGAGATGTGTTGATCAGGATTCACCAGTCCTGAACGGACTTTTTCCAGTTCTTCCAAACGTCGTGCAGTCAATACTATCTGTGCACCTTGGGCAGCACATTCTTCAGCCAGTGCCTTACCAATTCCTGAAGATGCTCCGGTAATCCAGACTACTTTTCCCTGTAAATTTTCTAGTTTTGCCATTAAATCCTGTCACCCTCTTTATATGAATGTGTTCCTGGCGGCATTTCATCTTCCAGAAATGCCAGCAACTGCTCAAAATAATAACTCATGGTATCCGCATCATAGAGGCTACCGAGTTTATCAAAACGTTTATAACCCAGTTGTGTGGTCAGGTGAATCACACCATTCAATGTTTTATCCACCACCACATTAAATTTCAGCATCTTTTTTGGTTCACGCACCAGATGCGTCACACCCTGATCCACCACCTGAATAAAAGCTTTCAATGCCGGTGAGACATACTGGTTATTGCCACTTTTCATCTGCTCCACGCAGCCCAGCAGTTCCATGATCAGCATGCGCTCTACCGGATAGCGAACAAAATATCCGTCCTCATTTTCATGGGTCATTTTGTACAGATAGTTCACCATAGGAATCAGTCGGTCATTACCAAAAAACGAAACTGACCATGGCATATATTTGCGAGTCGTTTCTAAAATCTGTTGAATGACTTTTTCAGATTCCTGATCTGGGGAGCTTGAGAGCTGCACCACACGGCCAAAAATCTGGTCAATAATTTCACAGGCAATATCGGCCAGATTTTCACCGAGCAGTTTGGCCAGGCTTTCCTGCTCACCAGCATTAAATCGGGAATGCAGGTCTTTAAACCGTTGATGAGTATCGGGGTGAATCTTGAGAGAAATGCTATAGCTCATCTTGTTATCCTTTTTTTAATCGTCTGCGATGAGTCGCGTTTTATCAATCTATCATACGTTGAGTTCAGGCAACTGCCAATTGGCGAAAGTTTGCTTTTGGTTAAGCTGCCGCATGCCTTGATTTTTTTGCTACAATAGATGCAATTTTTTATCCACTTTTGATCTGTTTAGACTATGACTGATTCAGCGCAAAATATTGCTACGACCTACGATCCGACCGAGATCGAGAAAAAATGGTACCAAACCTGGGAAGAGCGCGGTTACTTCAAGCCGTCTCAAAAAGGTGAATCATTCTGTATCATGATTCCGCCGCCAAACGTCACTGGTAGCTTGCACATGGGTCATGGTTTTAACAATGCCATCATGGATGCCTTGACTCGTTATAACCGTATGTCAGGCAAAAATACCTTATGGCAGCCAGGCACTGACCATGCGGGGATCGCAACCCAGATGGTTGTTGAGCGTCAGTTAGGTGCTCAAGGCGTAAGTCGTCATGATCTGGGCCGTGAAAAGTTCATCGAAAAAGTCTGGGAATGGAAAGAACAGTCTGGCGGTAACATTACCCGTCAAATCCGTCGTTTGGGTTCTTCAGTAGACTGGTCACGTGAACGCTTCACCATGGATGAAGGTTTATCCAACGCAGTTAAAGAAGTATTCGTGAAACTGCATGAAGAAGGCCTGATTTACCGCGGCAAACGTCTGGTGAACTGGGACCCTAAACTGCAAACAGCCCTGTCTGACCTTGAAGTAGAATCTGATAAAGAAGAACAAAGCTCATTGTGGCACTTCAAATATTTCTTTGAAGATAAATCGCTTCGCACTCAAGATGGCAAAGACCATATTGTCGTTGCAACCACTCGTCCAGAAACATTACTCGGTGATACTGCGGTTGCGGTCAACCCTGAAGATGAGCGTTATGCACATCTTGTCGGTAAAAATATCGTATTGCCTATTACTGGCCGTACCGTTGCCATTGTTGCTGACGAATATGTTGAAAAAGAATTCGGTACAGGCTGTGTAAAAATTACACCTGCACACGACTTCAATGATTATGAAGTGGGTAAACGCTGTGGTCTGGCACTAATCAACATCTTCAACAAAAATGCCGAAGTTCTGGCTGAGTTTGAATACATCGCGAAAGCGGGCGAACAGATTTCTAAAACCATCCCTGCGCCTGCAGACTACATTGGTTTAGAGCGTTTTGAAGCACGTAAAAAACTGGTTGAGCAAGCAGAAGCTGAAGGCTGGTTAGACCAAATCCAACCTTACACACTAAAACCACCTCGCGGTGACCGCTCAGGTGTGATCGTTGAGCCATTACTGACAGACCAATGGTATGTAAAAATTGCGCCACTGGCTGAACCTGCAATTGAAGCGGTTAAAGATGGCCGTATCAAGTTCGTTCCTGAGCAGTACAGCAACATGTACATGTCATGGATGAATAACATTCAGGACTGGTGTATCTCGCGTCAATTGTGGTGGGGTCACCGTATTCCGGCCTGGTACGATGCTGAAGGCAATGTATTTGTCGGTCGTAACGAAGAAGAAGTTCGTGCGAAAAACAATATTCCTGCCGATATTGAGTTGAATCAGGATGAAGATGTACTGGACACATGGTTCTCTTCAGGTCTCTGGACATTCTCGACTTTAGGCTGGACTGGCGACGAAGCAAAAGACAAAGCCAACTACTTCTTGAATACCTTCCACCCGACAGATGTACTGGTGACAGGTTTTGACATCATCTTCTTCTGGGTTGCCCGCATGATCATGCTGACCATGCACTTCATGAAGAATGAAGATGGTACGCCACAAGTGCCGTTCAAGACTGTGTACGTTCATGGTCTGGTACGTGATGGCGAAGGTCAGAAAATGTCTAAGTCTAAGGGTAACGTACTTGACCCATTAGACCTGATTGACGGTGTAGATTTAGAAACATTAGTACAAAAACGTACCACAGGTTTGATGAACCCGAAACAGGCATCGAAGATTGAAAAATCAACGCGTAAAGAATTCCCTGAAGGGATTCAGTCTTACGGTACCGATGCGGTTCGTTTCACCTTCTGTGCGCTTGCCAACACCGGTCGTGACATCAAGTTCGACATGAAGCGTGTTGAAGGCTACCGTAACTTCGCCAACAAAATCTGGAACGGTACCCGTTTCGTGATGATGAACGTGGAAGGTCAAACCGTTGGTCAAACTGCACGTCCTGATCTTTGGGAATTGCCTGAACAATGGATCGTAAGCCGTCTGCAAAAAGCGGAACAAGCAGTTCAGCAAGCATTCGCGACTTACCGTTTAGACCTGGCTGCACAAGCGATCTACGAGTTCATCTGGAATGAATACTGTGACTGGTATGTCGAGCTGACTAAACCGGTTCTAAACGATGAAAACGTATCTGAAGAGCGTAAAGCTGAAGTTCGTCGTGTGTTATTGGCTGTGATGGAAGCGTCTTTACGTCTTGCTCACCCAATCATGCCTTACCTGACTGAAGAAATCTGGCAAACGCTTGCACCTAAACTGGGGATCTCTGGCGAAACTATCATGCTGGCTCAATACCCTGTTGCAGATGAAGCGAAGATCAACGAACAGGCTGAAGCAGATATGCAATGGCTGCAAGGTTTGATCGGTGCGGTACGTAACATCCGTGGTGAAATGGGCTTAGGTAATGCGCGTCTGTTACCAGTTCTTCTTCAGAACACCACTGAAGCTGAAAAAGCACAGATCACGCGTATTGAAGCATTGTTCAAAGCATTGGCGAAAGTTGAAAGTATCACCTTCTTAGGCGACAGCGAGCAACCTCCGCTCTCTTCATCTTCAGTCGTTGGTCACGTGTCTGTATTCGTTCCAATGAAGGGCCTCATTGACCCTAAAGCGGAATTGGGTCGTCTACAAAAGGACTTAGACAAGGTTCAAAAACAGCATGACCAGATTGCCAACAAACTTTCGAATGAAGGTTTCGTGGCAAAAGCACCTGCTGCTGTAGTTGAAGGTGAACGTGCGAAACTGGCTGAGTTTGCTGATCAGTTAGCGAAAATTAAAGCGAATATGGAACAGATTGCGGCGTTATAATTGTTGGCAATTTAATCTAATTCAATGTATAAAGGGCTGATTATTCAGCCCTTTATTTTTATAAAAAAGGAATTCATTTTGACTGATCTACCAGCTTGGATACAAGCGATTGGAAGCATTATCGCTATACTAATAGCAGCATGGGTTCCTTATCAATCCAATAAAAATCAATTAACTATACAGAATACAAGTGCTGAATTACGAAGAAAAAATACATTACTACTGCTTCTACCAACTCTATATTTGATTAAGAGAACTATATTTGAATTTTTAGAGGAAAATAATCCTAATACAAAAGACCTCTTTGGAGATGACATAGAAGAGTTTAATAGTAATTATTTTGAATTAATTCCTCATTTTTCCCAAAAAATCCAATCTTTAATGGATAGTGATTTTAAACATGACCTATTAACTAGATTCTGCTTTGAACTATTTAAAGCCGAAGAACATCTTAATGAAAACTCTTATCTACAACGCCGTGGATACCACGCTGCGTGGTTAAATCATCAAGACCTCTTTATTGAAGAAGCTAAAAATCTTCACATATTAGTAGAAAAGCTTATAGAAAATATTGAAGAGATGAATTCTCAAACTAAGCCAACTTAAATCATATAATTTAAGTTTTTAATTTAAATAATCCCTCACCCCAGCCCTCTCCCATAGGGAGAGGGAGCGTCATTTGAATTAATGCTTGCATGGATTTAGTAATGAAATTCCCTCTCCTTTTAGGAGAGGGTTAGGGAGAGGTGTTTTTACTTTTAAGCCCTAAACACACTTTCCATAAATCATCTAATACATCATCAGTTTCTAACAACACTTCATTATTCCAATACCTCACAACTCTCAAACCCAAAGCCTCCAAAAACTTGGTTCTTTCAGCATCATATTCCATAGCATCATCCGTTCCATGCTGACTGCCATCCAACTCAATCACCAAACCAATTTCATGACAGTAAAAATCCACAATATAAGGCTCAATCACATGCTGACGACGAAATTTAAGATTCATAAAACGTTTGGCACGAAGGATTTGCCACATGAGGTGCTCAGCATCGGTGGCAGTATGGCGCAGGGATTTGGCAAAGATAAGTAGTTGGGAATCGAGTTTTTTGTTCATAGGATTTTGTTTTTATTATTTTATTGAGGATAACAGAAATTTTAAATGCCCTCACCCCGACCCTCTCCCCAAGGAAGAGGTAGAAAAACCTTAAAGCATCCCACGCCTTAAAAACATCTCTAATCCACTTACCTTTTTGATATACATCAGGCGTTCTTTTTCGACCTTAATCTGCTGTTTTATGGCTGAAGTGTCTTCATCAATCTGCTTATACAGATCAGCAATTTGAACCTTACCTTTTGCCTTTTTGACTGCAATTCTGGTTTTTGATGACCAGACCAATCGATTGATCAATGCATCAATCTGCTCTTGTAACTTCTGGCTCTGCACATCCAAAGCCATTTGATACAGCTTGACTTGCTCTGCACTTAAACTCTTTTGCGAAGGATCTCGATCTTGCTCAATCTGAAGCTGCATTTTTAGTAAAGCAAACAGATCCTGTTCTGCATAGGCCTCGTTGGCACGTTGCAACAATTCAGTCTTTTTAATCTTCTTTACATCATTCGCTTCACGATCCGGATGAATCGCCGCAGCAATCTTTAAATATACAGATTTCACTGACTGCTCTGCCATCGCAGCCGCCTGTTCCTGTTTTTCCTGCTGGCGTTTTAGTTTGGCCTGCTCGCGGATTTGCTGAAAATGATCAGAGGCCCATTCTTCAAATCCCTCAGCATCAGCCGGATCTGGGACATTTTCATTCTTAAAAAACCTTTCCAGTTCATTGGTCTTTTTTTGGCTTTTTCTGAATTGAGCATGTTCAGCGCGTTGCTGATAATAGATGAAGATTTCATTGACCTTATTGGCTTCTTGCGCTGACATCGCCTGAGAATCTTGCAGATAATCTGCCAGGTATTGAATCTTCTCATCCAGTACTACCAACTCGACCTTGGTAAAATCTGTTTCCTGCAAGTGCTTCCAGAGCTGTTCGAGCTGCTCAAACAGCACACCATGTAATTCATGATAGACCGGCATGAAAGTTTTATGCGTATATTGCTGTAGGTCTTCTTCAGCCTGTTGCCATTGTTTTAACTCCAACTTCTGCTGTTCGATTTTATCAATCAGACGATCCAGCTTCTTCTGCTGTGGCGAAAGCGCTGTGAATGGCTGGATCATGGTTTTTAAGTCAAAGAGCATGGCAGCAGAAAGACCCAAGGAAATCTTATCTATATTAATTCTTTCAGCATTCGCCACAAAGTTCTTTTCACCTTAGGCTATTGAAATTTGTATCAGAATTAAAAAAAGCAGAACTAAGTCAGCTTTTTCATCCAGATTTTTGTTATTCCAGTACCACACGGCCATTTAAGGACTGCACTGGACGGTTATTTGGATGACCCATTAACTTGGAAAATTCTGAAATCTGTGTCGCAGAGGCCTGTTGGATCTCTTTCAAAATCAACCAGCGCACACCTTCAGAACATGGTGGTGTCGTCAGCGAACCACTAAAGCGGTAATAATCCAGATTCTTAGGCAACATCTCATTTACAGGTTGCGGAGTTTTCAAGACGACTTTTTCACCTTGCTTTTTCGGCAAGCGATTCCACATACGTTTAAGCATCGGATTTTCTGTACCCTGCGCAAACATCATCGCCACTACAGCAAGTTCACCTTGAGTATTGGCATGGACAAAATGAATCTCTAGAGGATAGCTCTTGCCTTTAATTAGGTTCTCACTTGGGCTATGTAGATGAAACTGTTTCAGCACAAAAGTTTCACCATCCAGCTGTAATTCTCCGCCTTGGGCAAAGTCTACCTGAACGGTATGACCTTTATTTTCAATTGCGTGAATCATGGTGTTATAGCTAAACTTGAGCGGTTCCAGTTCGGCTTTGACAGTTCGCTCAATATTGATTGGTGACTGGTTCAATCCATTACAGGCTGAATATTTCTGGTTTAGAGTCGACCACTGTTCAGGCTGATCATAGTTCCAGTCTGCATCTGCAAATACCGCTGTACTTAAGCCCATAACCGTTAAAAGCGTGAATATCTTTTTCACAATACATCCTTTCTTGGAAGTCAAAATCAATATTTTTAATTTAAAAAACAGATTTTTAGCTTGCTTTAATCGCTATATTTTTCAGGCCACAACATACAGAAATTTATAAGTATCACGTTATTTGATTACAAATCATTAAATAGTTCTCATTATTCCTAGGAAATTACTCAGATTTTATCTTGATATATTTCAGCAGGATATTATTTATACTGATTAAAAGTCATACAGAGTAAAATATGAACTGGTTCAAATTTAATCTGTTGAATAATCAATCAATATTTACATGAAATATCTATCTTATTTTCTCAAAATCGCTATATCTTTTATTCACAGCGATCATATTCAAAAAACATAATTTATTTTTATTCAAAAACTTACACAATTACAGCAGCAAATTAACAGCTGAGATTGCTAGACTCGAAACAAAGAGTGTTCTGGAAATAATAACAATGGACTGGGCCACCATATTTATAAATGATACGACCTGGGAATTTGCCACAGAGATTTTGCTACGCTGCGTAGTCATGTACGCGATGATTATCCTGTTTCTGCGGCTGACAGGTAAACGTGGGGTACGACAACTTTCGATCTTTGAAGTCACCATCATTCTTGCTTTGGGTTCCATTGCTGGCGATCCGATGTTTACGGAAGATCTTCCTCTGATCCAGGCAGCGCTGATCATGTCGGTGATCATTTTCCTGTATCGTCTGACCACCTGGCTCATGATGAAATTTCAATGGTTTGAAGACCTGCTCGAAGGCAAACCGATTCATATTGTGGAAGATGGTTTACTGGTCATTGATGAAATTAAAAAAGGCAAAATGTCTCATGATGAATTCTTTGCTGAGATGCGTCAGCAAGGCATTGAACATTTGGGTCAGGTGCGCTTAGGTTTACTGGAAACAGATGGTAAATTCAGTATTCTATATTTCCATCCAGATGATGTTCGGCATGGGCTCCCACTTTTCCCTAAATCCTGCTGCATAGTCAAAGAAGTCAAGCCAGAAGAGCTTTATGCTTGTATTTATTGCGGTCAAGTCCAGCATTTAAAAGAAGCGGAACAAACTTGTCCACGCTGTCATTCTCACCAATGGGCAAAAGCCATGAATAGTCACCGGATTACTTAAAGCTGCTTAAGCCGCTGCAAATGATCAAAGATTTCTGGTAATTGCTGAATCTTATATTGAATATGTCCGGCATCCGGATGGAAACCTTGCATCCACAAAGCATGCATACCTACGGCTGTTGCGCCTTGAATATCATTGACAGGATGATCACCAATATATAGACACTGCTCTGGCTGCACGCCTAAACGCTCTGCGGTAATCTGGAAAATTTCCGGTTGCGGTTTATTAAAGCCGACCAATCCTGAACTGACAATCTCATCAAAATACTCTGCAATACCTAAACCGCGAATGGTATTTAATCGGGTCTCATGTCCGCCATTGGATACAATGGCCAAGCGATAACCTTCAGTTTTAAGCTGTTTTAATACTTGCCCTGCTTGCGGCATCTCTACGGCGAAACGTCCAAACTCGCTGAACCAGAACTGCGCTAGCTCCTCTAGATCTGGTGGAGTTAACCAGGATAATTCCTGCAACAATGCATATGCAGCTGAAGCGCCAATACTGCCATGAGTCAGCAATTCCTTTTTCGGATAACCGCCATTATCAATGCGTCGTACAATTTCGATAATTTTCTCAAGCTCAACCTGTGCAAATGCTGAAGCATAATATTCTGCCAGATAACGGCTATAGGCCTGTGTCGTCAGGTCACGATGCGTCAAGGTATTGTCAAGATCGAATAAAACAGCTTGAATGGTCATAATTTAAAAAGGAATAGAGGATTTTCTGTCATGGTAACAGCTGGGAACTTTCAGGATTAGACCTAAAATTGCTAAGTTTTGTTGTTTCAGACATAAAAAAAGCGATGCCGGAGCACCGCTTTTATTTTGTTCTAAAATTAGAACTTGTATTCGACGCCTGTACCAACCACTGGTTGTTTAGTTTCTAATGAACCTTGTTCAAGTGTTAGATAACCTGCATAGCCATAAGCTTTGACTTGTTTAGAGAAAGCATAGTCTGCACCAACAATAATTTGTTGTGCTTCATAATCAGCTTTAGCCGTAGTAAATTCAGTCGTGTTCTGGCTATATTGACCTTTTACTGTCCAGTTTTTTGCATTTGGCAGGTTGTATTCTGCACCAATTAACCAGCCTTGTGCATCATCAATAGATGCAGCTGCAGCATCATTACCTGCAACACCTTCAACTTCTGAAGTTTGGTATAAAGCACGTAGAGACAGACCACCATCAAGGTTTACACGACCAATCGCACGAATAGTGTTCGCTGCAGCAAATGCACTACCTGCTACCCCACCTGTTACTTCCGGAGCAGAAGCATTTACAAAACCACGACCTGCAAAGTTTGATGGAATCGCTTTGTCATAACCAAGACCTAAAACTACAGGTTTGCTGTCATAGACTACAGATGCTGACCATGCATCGCCTAAACCACGGCCTGCAACTTTAGAACCACCATTGGATTTAGATACACCACTCGCTTCACCAGTTGCTAATAGTGCAGTCGCTTTAAGTTTACCTTCACCTACCGCAAGAGCTGGAGCTTCATAAACTACAACGTTATCAATACGGTTTTCACCAGTAAAAATACCTGCGACATCGGCTTTATTATCAATATAGTTATTAAAAGTATCTACAACCGCAGAAAGCTGTTTTACAGGCGTATCAATTTTACCTACTTTTAAAGCACCCAGTTTTTCATCTTTTAAACCAACAAAGATATTACGCGGTACAAAAGTATCATTACCCTCGCCACCCTGACCATCATCTGTATAGAAGGTTAATTCAGCTTGATAAAGTGCGCTTAAACGGTCAGTCAGTTTTTCATCACCTTTAATACCGATGAATGAATTATTACTATTTAATTCTACAACGTCACGATTCTTACCTACATTGTCTTCAGGTAGGTAATCTGCAGTTACGTCAATTTCACCATAGAAAGTTGGTGCTGCAAATGTAGTCCCCGCTAAAAGGCTGAGTGCGATTGCTGTTGCTAACTTAGTTTTCATTAAAAAATCCTTTAACTTATTTTGTTACAAATAATACACACGGCGCCTATATTACAAAATTATTAAAATAATATTTACATATTCTTTTTAATACTTTAGGTGGGGAGTCAATTAACCTATTTATTCATAAGAGATTTTAAATATTTTTTGCTACTTTCATCCATCGGAAAATAGGAATCAGGCAAAAAATCGCGATGATTACGATCAAATTTAGATAGTTTTGGTAACCTAAAGCGTCCCCTAGTAGCCCGCTCAGGCTATAAAGTCCCCCGCTTATAGTAGCCATCAAGGCAACCTGAAAGGTGAAATCAGTCCCTGCCAGATGCTTGCGACTGTATTGCATCACCAAGGTCAACATAACGACTAAGAGCATGGCCGATATCATATCCTCGGCAGCATTAATGAGATAAATGATCCAGTTTGCCACTTTGTTTTGGGCTTCATACTGTGCAGCCAGCCAGGCATAAGCGATTAGACTGAGTATTTTCAGAATAGAGAAAATCATTAAACTCCAACTGCGCGACCAGTATTTCAAACACCAGCCTGCTAGCCCTGCGCCAATTAATGCTGCAAAAGCGCCGAGCATGGTGACATAAATACCGATCTGACTAAAACTCAGTCCCAAATCGACCATCAAAGGTTTTAATAAAGGCCCAGACAGACCATCTGCCACTTTAAAGGTCAGTAAAACCAGCAGCCATGTCGCCAAGGTAAAATCAGCTAAAAAATATTGAAAATAAGCTTTGATTCTAGTCCGAGCAGGTAATTTCTCGGATGATGAAGAAATCATCTTTTGATGATCTGGTTCTTTAAACCATAACACCGGTAAAGTATTCAGAAAGACCAGAACTGCCAGCAGTAAAAAGGTCATCTGCCAATGCAAAAAGTCGAGTAACCACAGGATTGCCCCGCCTCCAACAATAAAGCCCAAGCGGGAACCAATCACCTGAAAGGTATTACCCCAGTGTTGCTGTTCATTTTTTAAAATATTGACTGCCAGTCCATCCGTGGCAACATCCTGAGTAGCACCGATCC
The DNA here is from genome assembly GCF_013418535.1 of Acinetobacter sp. YH12137. Lineage (NCBI taxonomy): Bacteria > Pseudomonadati > Pseudomonadota > Gammaproteobacteria > Moraxellales > Moraxellaceae > Acinetobacter > Acinetobacter sp. YH12137. Next base: position 12,035 of record NZ_VPBW01000012.1, read on the forward strand.
CATTCATCACTAACAACGTGATAAAAAAGATCAACAGGTACAGCGGCTGGTTTAAGGCTTGGATCGGCAAGAAGGACAGCCCAATCAGTACAGCGACAGAAAGCCATTGCAAAGGAATAATCCAGCTTCGATAATGACCTCTAGCTTTTGATCCATGGCGATCAACTAAAGGTGCCCAGAAGATTTTAATCGACCATGGCAGCATGAGCAGGCCAAAGCCACCAATATGTGCCAGAGATACGCCTTCAGCTCGCAGAATGACCGGCAAGGCATGGGTCATAAACCCGACCGGAAGCCCCTGTGCCCAATATAGGGAAAACAGTAAAATATAAGTATTCCGCATATTCAGCGCAGGTCCTTAAGGTAAAAATGCTAAAAGCATCCATCATCGCTATACATTTTGCCAATGATCCAGATTTTACAACAGTCTAATATGATCAAAAATAAAGAAAAATACGTTTCAGGATGAGACATTGATGAGTACAACACGTTTCCCCAGACTCCCTCCATTGGTTCCCTCCCGCGGAGGTAAACTGAGCCAAGCCCTGTTTAAACAGCTATTTCTGGCTCAGGGCTGGCAGCTCAAAGGCGAATTCCCTAACCTGCCTAAAGCAGTAGCGATTATTTCCCCGCATACCTCGAATATCGATGCCTGGCTGGGCTTCAATGCTTTGCTCGGTCTCGGCATTCAGATCACGATTTTTGGCAAGGACAGTTTATTCCGCACACCACTTAAACCGATCCTGGAATGGATTGGTGTGGTTCCGGTTGTACGTGATACCCCTCAAGGACATACCCGACAGATTGTTGATGTCATTAATAAGACTGATCGGATCTGGGTAGGTATGGCACCGGAAGGTTCTCGCAAGGCGCCAGAAAAAATCCGCAGTGGTTTTTATCATATTGCCAAGGCAGCCCATTTGCCGATTGTGATGTTTTCCTTTGACTATGACATCAAGACCGTTCATATCCTCGGTGTATATCACCTGACAGGTGATTATGAATATGATCTGGAACAGATCTATAAGCATTATGAAGGTAAATTTTCGGCCAAAAATCCGGATTGGGTCGCCAAGCCGTTACAAAAGCTTTTGAAAAAAGACTAGGCAAAACTGGCTTTTTTTGATGTGATAGCCTGAATTTTGTTGATTTAATCGCCAGTTTTTTATAATGAAATTAACCCGTTATGCTCTGATTGGCTGCTTGGGTTTAAGCCTTGCAGCATGTGATAAAGCTACTAAAACCCCAACAACCTCTACTCCTCTTCAGGCTCGTGAACCTGTGGTGGCTATTGCGCTCGGTGGTGGCGGTGCCAAAGGCTTTGCCCATATCGGGGTACTCAAAGTCCTCGAATCGCACGGCATCAAACCGAAGATTGTTACTGGAACTAGTGCCGGAAGCTTCGTGGGCAGTCTATATGCCAGCGGCAAATCTCCTTATCAGTTGCAGCAAATCGCCTTGAACTTTAAAGAATCCGATATTCGTGATTTAACCCTGAACCGCCAAGGGATTATTGCCGGACAGAAACTGCAGGATTTCGTCAATAAAAATGTGGCGAATAAACCGATTGAACAGTTCCCGATTCGCTTCGCGGCAGTGGCAACCCGCCTAGACAATGGCCGTAAAGCTGACTTTATCAAAGGCAATGCCGGACAAGCCGTGCGTGCCTCTTGCAGTATTCCGAATGTCTTTGTGCCCGCTGTAATTGGCGGTACAAAATATGTCGATGGCGGTCTGGTTAGTCCAATTCCAGTAAAAACGGCCAAAGATATGGGAGCAGATATTGTTATTGCCGTAGATATATCTGCACGTCCGGACAGCAATAAAGCACTCAACATGTGGGGCGTACTGGACCAGACGATTAATATCATGGGTCAGCAAAGTATCAATGAAGAACTCAGGCAAGCTAATATCGTGATCCAGCCTAAAGTAGGTCATATTGGTACGCTGGATTTAAAAGCCAGCAATGAGACCATTCTTGAAGGTGAAAAAGCCGCGCAACTGAAAATCCGTTCAATTGAAAAAGCCATCAGTGATTTTAGGCAGTCTCCGGCTGCATTCAAGCCTGCACGACCGGCAAAATTTTAATCAGAAATTTTTTATATTCATCTGCTGCAGCATCTGCTACATTGGAAGTAAATCATATAAAGATGATGATTAATTAAATACTTAGCAATATAGGTCACGATATGGAATTAGTTCTTGAACCTTGGCACTGGTTTGTATTGGGAATACTTCTTATTCTGTCAGAATTACTCCTGCCCGCTTTTGCTGCCCTCTGGTTCGGGATTGGTGCCATTATGGTCGGCATTCTGTACTGGATGTTCCCGATGATGGGACTGACCACCCAGATCCTGACCTGGATCATCCTGTCTGTTCTTTGTACCTTGCTTTGGTTTAAGTTTATCAAGCCGCTTTCTATCGACAAGACCAAAGCCGGCTTGTCGCGTGAGGCCACTATTGGCCAAATTGGCATGGTGATTCAGACCGATCTTGAACAGGATCAGATTCGGGTTCGTTTTCCGCTACCGGTTCTAGGCTCGGATGAATGGGATTGCCGTGCTCTGGATAAAGTTCAGGTTGGGGATCGTGTCCGTGTTGTCGATATTCTGGGAAATGACCTGGTTGTACAGCCCCACAGCACTCAATATCAAAACGAAAAAGGTGAATAAATTATGTCTGCTGGCACTATCATTGTTATTGCGTTCTTGGCCTTTGTTGCGATTACCATTTTTAAAGGTGTACGGATTGTTCCACAAGGCTATAAATGGATTGTGCAACGTCTGGGTAAATATCACACCACGCTTAATCCTGGCCTGAATTTTGTCATTCCTTACGTAGATGAAGTGGCTTATAAAGTCACCACCAAAGATATCGTTCTGGATATTCCTTCTCAGGAGGTAATTACCCGCGATAACGCCGTCTTGCTGATGAATGCGGTGGCTTATATCAACCTGACAACTCCTGAAAAAGCGGTGTACGGGATTGAGAACTACTCATGGGCAATTCAGAACCTGGTACAAACTTCGCTACGTTCAATCGTGGGTGAAATGGATCTGGATGATGCCTTATCTTCGCGTGATCATATCAAGGCACGTTTAAAGTCCAGCATTTCTGATGATATTTCAGACTGGGGAATCACCTTAAAGACGGTTGAAATTCAGGATATTAAACCTTCTGTAACCATGCAGACGGCGATGGAAGAACAGGCAGCGGCAGAGCGTCAACGTCGTGCAACCGTGACTAAAGCGGATGGTGAAAAACAGGCCGCTATTCTGGAAGCTGATGGTCGTCTGGAAGCGTCACGTCGTGATGCAGAAGCACAAGTCGTACTGGCAGAATCTTCCCAACGTGCGATTGATATGGTGAGTCAGGCAATTGGTGACAAGGAAATTCCTGTGGCTTATCTGTTGGGTGAACAATATGTCAAAGCCATGCAGGATATGGCCAAATCTCCAAATGCCAAGACTGTGGTCTTGCCTGCCGATGTGCTGAATACCATCCGTGGTGTAATGGGACGTCACTAAATTTCAGAGATACTTCACAATAGGCAACCAATTGGTTGCCTATTTTCTTTCAAAATAAGAAAATCTCAGCAAAGATTGTGAATTTATGGTTAAATTTCGCGTTTATTTTTGAAATCCTCTGGATTCGATGTTGCTTGGCTTTCGGATTAAAGTCTTTCGCATCTGTCATAATCCTTGTTTCGATCTACTGTCCAACTTAAAAATGGATACCGTATGAGCTCCCTAAATCCAACCTTAATTACCTTTCTTTTTTATATTGTCGGCATGGTCGTGATTGGCCTGATGGCATACCGTGCGACAAACAACTTTTCTGATTACATCTTAGGGGGCCGACGTTTAGGTAGTTTCGTAACTGCACTTTCTGCAGGGGCTTCCGACATGAGTGGCTGGCTGCTGATGGGCTTGCCGGGCGCAATTTATCTTTCAGGTTTATCCGAAATGTGGATTGCGATTGGTCTGATTATCGGTGCATGGCTGAACTGGCTGCTGGTTGCGGGCCGTTTAAGGGTCCATACCGAAGTCCAGCATAATGCCCTGACCCTGCCGGATTATTTCTCGAATCGCTTCAATGACCAGAAAAAAATCCTGCGTGTGGTTTCTGCATTCGTCATTCTGATTTTCTTTGCGATTTACTGTGCTTCCGGTATGGTTGCAGGCGCACGTCTGTTCGAAAGCATGTTTGGCATGTCTTACAGCACTGCGCTCTGGATCAGTGCCATTGCCACCATCAGCTATGTGTTTATTGGTGGCTTCCTGGCGGTGAGCTGGACCGATACCATTCAGGCAGGTCTGATGATTTTCGCCCTGTTGCTGACGCCAATCGTGACATTGATGGCATTTTCAGATATGTCCCAAGTGACTTTGGCACTGGAAGCTGCTCGTCCTCAAGCAATGAATATTCTGGGTGATCTGAGCGTTGTTGCGATTATTTCCCTGCTTGCCTGGGGTCTGGGTTACTTTGGCCAGCCGCATATTCTGGTGCGCTTCATGGCAGCAGATTCGGTCAAGTCGATTCCAAATGCACGCCGTATCGGCATGACCTGGATGATTCTATGTCTGGGTGGTGCGGTGGCAGCCGGCTTCTTCGGGATCGCCTATTTCCAGCAGCATCCAGAACTGGCAGCTGCAGTGAATGCCAATCCTGAAACAGTATTTATGGAACTGACCAAAATCCTGTTCAATCCATGGATTGCCGGTGTGGTTCTGGCGGCAATTTTGGCCGCGGTGATGAGTACGCTTAGCTGTCAGTTACTGGTTTGTTCAAGTACCCTGACTGAAGACTTTTATAAATCATTCCTACGTAAAAATGCCTCACAAAAAGAACTGGTTTGGGTCGGTCGTTTGATGGTGCTTCTCATTGCTTTATTGGCAATCTGGATGGCTGGTAATCCTGAATCTAAAGTCTTGGGTCTGGTGGCGTATGCTTGGGCAGGTTTTGGCGCTGCTTTTGGTCCACTGATTATTCTGTCTTTGTTCTGGAAGCGCATGACCTTGAATGGCGCCTTGGCAGGCATGATCGTTGGCGCATGTATGGTAATTCTGTGGAAGAATACTATTGGTGGAACAGGTCTTGGTTTTATTCCAGCCGGCATCTATGAAATTATTCCAGGTTTTATCTGCTCATGGATTGCGATTGTGGTTGTGAGTCTATTAGGCAAAGCGCCAACAGCTGAAATTACGACACGCTTTGAACAGGCAGAACGTCTGTATAACGAAAGCAAGTAATTCAATATAAAAGAAAAGAGGACTTTAAGTCCTCTTTTTTATGCTTGTTTTAAGCTGATTTCAGGAAGATTAGTTTATTAAAATCAGCTTTTACGTGTCAGCAAGAACTGGGTAATCTGCATCAGGTCATCGGCTTGACTTTCAAAATGATTCAGTGCAGTCATGGCCTGATCATGTAATTGCTGTGCATAGGCTTGGGCTTTCTCTAAACCCATCAATGCTGGATAAGTTGACTTCTCCACCTGTTCATCCTTGCCCGCCGTTTTACCCAGCACTTCTGTATCAGAAATAATATCCAGAATATCGTCCTGCACCTGGAAAGCAAGACCAATGGCTTGCCCGAATTCACGCAATTTTGGAATGGCCAGATCAGTCCCTTCAAAGATCGTCACCGCTGCCATCATGATCGCTGCACTGATCAAAGCTCCGGTTTTATTTCGGTGAATGGTTTCCAATGCTTCCTGATCAATTTTTTTGCCTTCGGCCTGTAAATCCAGTACCTGACCATTGACCATTTTCGAGGAAGCAGTCGCCAGAATCTGCATCTGCTTCAAGACAATCGCAGGTTCTACTGCAGGCCCCTGATCAAACAGACGACTACCCAGAATTTCAAACGCCATAGATTGCAAAATATCACCCGCCAAAAGAGCCGTATCTTCACCAAAAGCAGCATGACAGGTTGGCTGACCACGACGTAACAAGTCATTGTCCATACATGGCAGATCATCATGTGCCAGTGAATAGCAATGAATAAACTCGATCGCAACTGCGGCACGGCGTACCGCAGCACTATTCTGATTCGGCTTTAATGCAGCAGTGGCATAACAGAGCGCTGGACGTACCCGCTTTCCTCCTAGCATTACGGCATGATGTACTGCCGACTTTAACGGTTCTGGAATGGAAAAGGCTTCCAAAGCAGTCATTAAATCGTGTTGAATCCGTTGTTGTGCTTGAGTTAGTGCATGGGTTGATACGTCAGTGATAGATGACACATTCGCCTCGAATACGTAGCCAGAATAATAAAATGACAGTTTATAAGTGCCTGTCTGTTATCAGGCATTGTACCTAGAATTGCATTGAATTTTCATTCTTAAATCCAAATGTTGTTTCATAATTCTGTATTGAGACTGAAAATAATCAAATCAGAAATATCTTTTTTAATAAAAAAACCACCAGAGAACTGATGGTTTTACTTAGGCTAATTTTCTCAAGGAATAATTTTAAGAGAGAACATCTTCAGGGACACGCACCCAACCTTCCATTAGCACACGCGCACTACGACTCATGATGGCTTTTTTTACTTTCCATTCTCCATTTTCCTGCACTGCTTGCGCACCCACTCTTAAGGTACCGGAAGGATGACCAAAGCGGACTGATTCACGTTCACCGCCACCCGCAACACGATTGACCAAAGTTCCCGGAATCGCTGCCGCTGTTCCAATCGCTACAGCGGCTGTTCCCATCATGGCATGATGCAACTTACCCATCGATAAGGCACGGACCAGAATATCGCTATCTGTTTCAGTGACTTCCTTACCACTAGAGGACGTATAAGTCTTTGGCGGAGCCACAAAAGCGATCTTTGGCGTATGCTGACGTGTAACAGCTTCACTAATGTCCTGAATCAGACCCATCTGTTGAGCAGCATAGGCTCGGATGGTTTCAAACTTCACCAAGGCAGCTGCATCATTATTGATATGGTCCTGTAACTCGGTACCGTTATAGCCCAGATCTTCTGCCTTTAAGAAAACTGTCGGGATCCCGGCATTAATCATCGTTACTTCAAAGCTGCCAATATTCGGTACTTCTAGCGTATCGGTTAAATTTCCGGTCGGAAACATTGAACCGCCCTCGGCATCATCATCGGCAGGATCCAGAAATTCAATCTGTACTTCGGCTGCTGGGAAAGTTACGCCATCCAGCTCAAAATCACCTAATTCCTGAACCTGACCATTCTGCATCGGTACATGGGCGATAATGGTTTTCTGAATATTCGCCTGCCAGATTCGCACCGTACACAGCCCATTTTCAGGAATACGTGCAGGATCGACCAGGCCATTGGAAATCGCAAATGCCCCAACTGCTGCAGTCAGATTGCCACAATTACCACTCCAGTCCACAAAAGGTCGATCAATCGATACCTGACCAAAAAGATAATCCACATCATGATTTTCTTGCTGACTTTTAGACAGAATCACAGTTTTGCTGGTACTTGAACTGGCACCGCCCATCCCATCAATCTGCTTGCCATATGGATCCGGGCTGCCGATCACTCTTAATAATAACTGGTCCCGAATTCGGCCTGCCTGTTGTGCAGCAGCAGGTAAATCGTCCAGTTTAAAGAACACCCCTTTACTGGTGCCTCCGCGCATGTAAGTGGCCGGGATTTTGATTTGGGCAGCGAAACTCATGAATACTTTCTTCCTCTGGCTTGTCTTTATTCTGATCAAAATTATTGAATATTTCTGAGACGAGTATAATCGGTTTAAAGCCAAGTAGCTGCCTTGCCCGACCTAAGTATAAAAAAACAGCATTTGTGTCGAGTTAAAAAAACAGCAAACTCATCAGTTACATTTTCAATAAAATTAATATATTGATTCACATATCTTTTATTCTATTTATTTTTATAATTTTTTTTTATAAATACGATAATAATATTTCATCCAGACGGGTGCTCTAGGCTTCTTATCTTTGTTCCATTACAATCTTTATACCTATTTCTTACATTGTCGGGCTGAACACTTTGAATAACGAGTCTTCACAACTTCAGCGTGGCTTAAAGAACCGTCATATTCAGTTGATCGCCATGGGCGGTGCAATTGGCACAGGCTTATTCTTAGGTTCCGCACAGGTGATCCAATCTGCGGGTCCTTCTATTATTCTTGGCTATGCCATTGGTGGCTTAATTGCATTCTTAATCATGCGTCAATTGGGTGAGATGATTGTTCATGAACCTGTAGCAGGTTCATTCAGCCATTTTGCTTATAAATACTGGGGCAAATTCCCTGGTTTCCTTGCGGGTTGGAACTACTGGATCTTATATATCCTGGTGGCTATGACCGAGCTCACCGCCGTTGCAAAATATATTAATTACTGGTGGCCTCATATTCCTGCTTGGACCTCAGTCCTGTTTTTCTTCATCGTAATTACGCTGGTCAATCTCGGCAATGTGAAATTCTACGGTGAATCAGAATTCTGGCTGTCTATTGTGAAAGTGACTGCGGTCGTTTCCATGATTGTCTTTGGTCTCTATCTGATCCTGACTGCTGATGCCTCTTCAGGTGCTTCTTTCAGCAACCTTTGGACAGCAGGCGGTTTCTTCCCGAATGGTTTTGAAGGCTTATTCTATATGCTGGCCTTCCTGATGTTTGCCTTCGGTGGGATTGAACTGATCGGGATGGCGGCAGCAGAAGCTGAAAATCCAGAAAAAACCATTCCAAAAGCGATTAATCAGGTCGTATTCCGTATTCTGGTATTCTATGTAGGTGCATTGACCATTCTATTGTCTTTAGTACCTTGGAATCAGTTAGAGCTTGGCGGCCTAGATAAAAGCCCGTTTGTGATGATCTTCAGCCAACTAGGCATTGACTGGGCAGCACATCTGCTGAACTTCATCATCCTGACAGCGGCACTCTCTGTTTATAACAGTGGTATGTATGCCAATAGCCGTATGCTTTATGGTCTGGCACAGCAAGGTAATGCCCCTAAAATCTTCAAGACTGTGAACAAACAGGGGGTTCCTATTCCTGCAGTACTGTTCTCTGCCCTGCTGATTTTCGGCTGTGTACTCCTAAACTACTTTGTTCCTGAAGATGCCTTAAGTCACCTGATGTATGTGGTGGTAGGTGCATTGGTACTGAACTGGGCCATGATTAGCTTGACCCACTTCAAGTTTATGCAAAGCATGAAGCAGTTAGGACAAAAGACCAGTTTCCCTGCATTGTGGTCACCTGCAAGTAATATTCTGGTTTTAGCTTTCATTGCAACCATTCTTTACATCATGTGGACACAAGGCTTTAAAGAATCAGTACTGATGCTTCCGATCTGGGTAGTGATCATGTTTATTCTGTTTAAGGCACTGCGCCCTAAGAATTAATCAAAAAATCTTTTAATCGATGATTTTTAAAGTTATTGCTTCGGCAATAACTTTTTTTTTGCATTTTTTACAGTACAATAGCCTTCTTTCGCGCCCTTAGCTTAACTGGATAGAGCAGTTGCCTCCTAAGCGACCGACGTGGGTTCGAGTCCCGCAGGGCGCACCATCCTTTCAAAATGTGATCTATACTTCAAAAAATTAGCGTTAATCTTCATATTTTTAGAATATTTTTTATACAAAAAATCATTTTTTCTCCATTATTTTATTTCTTTTACTTTCAAATACTTATTTTAAAATACAGCTATTTTTTGGTGCAAAAACTCTATTTTGGTGCTTTTTTAGACTAATTAGTTTTTTCTAGAGCATTTACTCTTATTTTAATTGTGCTATTTTTGTCACATGGAGTAACAAATGATTGCGGATAAATACCCGAAATCTCCAAGAATTTAATAAGTGCAAACAACAACGCTAGATATAAATTTGTACCTCAAGGAAAGACGTAAATGAAATTAAAAACATTAACTACTGCAATGATTCTCGCAACTGTACCAATGACGGGTGCATTTGCTGCGGCAATGGACCGTTCAGGCCAATCTATTGCAGCCTTCCTACAACCTGGTAACTATTTTGAAGCAGGTATTTCTGTTTTAGATGCAGATGTCTCAGGACAAGAAGCTGGCGAATTAGACACACGTCGTTCAATTAGCGATATGGCTGACAGCTATTATTTTCCTCATGCTGCATTAAAATTACAACTTACAGATAAGTTTTCATTTGGTCTCTTATATGACCAACCTTTTGGTGCAAATGCAGAATATAGCGGTAATAACGCTTTTGTATCTCAAGGAACTGACCAAGTTCTCACTCCATCAAGTATCGCGAATATTACTCAAAATTCAGTTAGTCAATTAGTGCAAGCAGCTGGAGCTAGTTTTGCTCCAGCTTTGACTGCTGTTACAGCAGCTGCACCAGCAGGCACTCCACAGCAGAGCTTAGTACTAGGTGCTTTACAGCAAGTTGCTGCATCAAATCCAATCGTTGCAGCAGGCTTACAACAATTACAAGGAACTCAAACTGCTTTAGTGAATGCTAATGCTGCATTAGGTCAAGGCAATACTGAGGTTGAGGTACATACACAAAATCTTAGTTTTGTTTTTGGCTACCAACCAACCCAAAACTGGAATATCTATGCAGGACCAGTATATCAAACTGTTAAAGGCGACTTAAAATTACGCGGACAGGCATATAGTATTTTTAATGGCTATGATGCAAATTTCAAAGAGACAGGAGACTTAGGATGGTTAGCAGGTATGGCTTTCCAAATTCCTGAGATTGCCTTAAAAGCTTCTTTAACTTATCGCTCTGAAATCGACCATAATGCGAGCACTACTGAAAGATTATCAGTTTTAAATAATCCTCTTGCTGCTGCATCAGTTACAGGACTCTTAAATGGTTTAGGTGTACCAACTACTTATACAGATGCAATGACTGAATCTGGTAAAACCAAAATTACTACTCCGCAATCTGTAAACTTAGACTTCCAAACAGGTATCATGGCAGATACCGTAGCATTTGCTAATGTACGTTGGGTAGAGTGGTCTAATTTCTCTATTCGCCCATACCAGTTTGGTAAAATAAGTGAAGCTGTTGGACAATTAGATTCTGTGAATCGTCCAGATGGTTTCCACGTAGTTGAATATGATAAAGATCAATGGTCTGCAACAGTAGGTGTAGGTCGTAAGCTTTCTGAGCAATGGGCTGGGAATGTCTCTGTGGGTTGGGATTCTGGTGCAGGTAATCCAGTTTCAACACTTGGACCAACAGAAGGTTATTGGAATGTTGGTTTAGGCGTTCAATTTAGTCCTACTCCAGCTACATTTATTGCTGGTGGTGTGAAATACTTCTGGTTAGGTGATGCAGAATCACAAACTGCAGCTCAAGTCGGTGAAGATAACCGTATTGTTGGTGACTTCAGCGATAACCATGCAATCGCATATGGCTTAAAAATGGGCTATCGCTTCTAATTCCTGATAGTTAATAAAGACCACCTTCGGGTGGTTTTTATTATCCCAATTATATTTTTATACACCTGTATACTATTCGATGCTTTTATCACCAATCAAATTTTGCCTAAATTTTGTTTTTAATATATTTTGATAAAAATTATTATTTGTTTATTTTCATTAAGTTAATCAAAAAAATATAGTATAAATACTCTAAGCAATCATTTTTTATAACCGCCATAGTTCATTTCTTGGACGAAGTGGAGCATTTACTCTTTTTAAATTTGTGTTACTTTTCCACAACTTTTATTAATATTTATGCAACATTGTCAAGGATGAGCCATGAAGCTTAAGCCAATCTCTATCGTTATTCTTCTTTCTAGCCTGCCTACTTCTCTCGTGTTCGCTGCCGGTTTAGACCGTTCAGGCCAGTCTATTCAGGCTTTTTTACAACCTGGTAACTATGCGGAAGCGGGTATTTCTGTTTTAGATCCAGAAGTTCAAGGTAAAGACAATGCCGGCAATAAAGTCAGCGATATGGCTGAAGATTACTACTTCCCTACTGCTGCTATAAAAATTCAGGCAACTGATAAAATATCTCTGGGTTTACTTTATGACCAGCCATTTGGAGCTGACGCTCAATATGCGCCTGAATCTAATGCTTTTGCTACAGTAAATACCAATACTGGTGTATTGGAGGGCACTTCTGTTGAAGTAAAAACCAATAGCATTACAGCACTTATAGGGTATCAGCCAAATGAGAACTGGAATGTTTATGCCGGACCTGTCTATCAAAGCGTAAAGGCGAAAGTCTCCCTACGTGGTACAGCTTATAGAGGCCCGCAAGTTCTTGGCGGTTATGATATTGACCTTAAAGAAAGTGAAGCTTACGGTTGGTTAGCTGGTTTTGCATATTCTATTCCTGAAATTGCCTTAAAAGCTGCTGTGACTTATCGCTCTGAAATTAAACATGAATTAGATACCACAGAAACCTTCGGTTTTGGTACAGATGGGGCTTTATATATTCCTAGATTAACTGGCACATTATTGGGTAAACCAGTAATTCCAACTTACCATAAAGCGGAAATTACTACACCACAATCAGTCAACATTGACTTACAGTCAGGCATTGCAAAAAATACCTTAGCCTTTGCTAATATTCGCTGGGTACATTGGGATCAGTTTGCAGTAAAACCTGCTTATTTATCTCAGCTAACTGGCGCACTCACCGGAAAACAGCAGAATCTTGTCGATTATTCAGATGATCAATGGTCTGCAAATGTGGGTTTAGGTCATAAATTTAACGTTAAATGGTCAGGCTCTGCTGCTGTAGGTTATGACTCTGGTGCAGGAAACCCGGTAACCACCTTGGGTCCAACTGAAGGTTATTGGAGTGTCGGTCTAGGCGGCCAATACAGCCCTGCAGAAAACTATTTTATCCAGGCTGGGGTTAAATACTTCTGGCTAGGAGATGCACAAGCACAAACAGGTGGTGAAGTAAAAGGTAGCTTTGAAGACAACCATGCCATGGGTTATGGCCTAAAAATCGGCTACCGTTTCTAAGCAATAAAGAGTTTTACTCTAATAAAAAAAGGCACTCTTTGGTGCCTTTTTTTAATTTCAAACTTAAAAATTAAGCTGGAATATCACGTACTGAAGCATTACGAATCGCTTCTTTTAACGCATCATAACCACGAATTGGCGGGAATTGCGGGAATTCAGCAATCACATTTTCAGGCGCATCAAATAGGAAACCATGATCTGCTTCACCTAGCATCGTGGTATCATTATAAGAATCTCCTGCTGCAATCACACGGAAGTTCAAGCCATGTAATGCTTTTACGGCTTGACGTTTTTGGTCCGGCTGACGAAGTTTATAAGCAGTGATCATGCCCTCTTCATCAGTTTCCAGCTTATGACAGAAAATCGTTGGCCAGCCTAGTTGCTTCATTAGAGGATGAGCAAATTCATAGAAAGTGTCAGACAGAATAATCAGCTGAAAATGAGTACTTACCCATTCTACAAATTCCTTGGCGCCTTCAAATGGCCCCATATCCGCAATCACAGCCTGGATATCATTTAGACCCAAACCATGCTGTTTTAAAATATTCAAACGCTGGGTCATCAACACATCATAGTCAGGAATATCACGTGTCGTTGCTTCGAGCTCTTTAATACCTGTTTTTTTAGCAAAATTGATCCAGATTTCTGGAACCAAAACGCCCTCTAGATCTAGACATACGACTTCCATGAAGCATCCCCTCAGTTGTATTGAAAAAATTTTGCCCTATCATAGCTGAAGAAAAAGATTTTGCACTGTTCTTTTTTAAATCTGTTTTTTTCATAAGTATTTATTTTTTAGTGATAAGTAGCTTTGGGCATTTCTATTAAAATAGAATAAATCTGAAATAAATTCATATAGGCCACGTCATTTCCAAGCCTATGCCGCCAGGACTCATATGACCAAAATCCCCACTATTGCTATGGTAGATGCGCTTGCATCTGAATATGCAGATAAATCACCAAGTGAAATTTTAGCGCTTGCTCTCGAGCAGGAAGGCGAAATTGCCATTTCATTTTCTGGTGCAGAAGATGTTGTACTGATTGATATGGCATCTAATTTAGGTAAACCTTTCCGGGTATTTAGCCTGGATACAGGGCGTCTGCATGCTGAGACTTATCAATTTATTGAAAAGGTTCGTCAGCACTATAATATTGATATCGAAATCTGCTTCCCGGAAACAGATGCGATTCAACAACTGACGACTGAAAAAGGTTTGTTCAGTTTCTACCGTGACGGCCATCAGGAATGTTGCGGAATCCGCAAGGTGCAACCTTTACGCAAAAAACTGGCAACTTTAGATGGCTGGATTACCGGTCAGCGTAAAGACCAAAGCCCGGGAACACGTAATGACATTCCAGTGGTTCAATCTGATGAAGGTTTTTCTGGTCCAGGCAAACAGCTGATTAAATATAATCCCCTTGCCAACTGGTCTAGTGTAGATGTGTGGAATTATATCCGAATGATGGAAATTCCATACAACCCACTACATGAAAAAGGTTTTACCTCCATTGGCTGTGAACCTTGTACCCGTCCTGTGCTGCCAAATCAGCATGAACGTGAAGGACGCTGGTGGTGGGAAGAAGCCACCCATAAAGAATGTGGCTTGCATGCCGGGAACTTGAAAAAATAATCTTAAAAAACCATCCGTTCGTCGGGTGGTTTTTTGTGAACCAATCGGCTACAGAAAAATCAGTACCTTTATGCGACAAAATCGCTATACTTTGTAATGTGATACCAATAATTCTAACAAGGTTGCTTATACATGAGCAGCTGAAGAAAATGCAGTGAGGCAATCTACGCTATGCGTCCATTACATCCGATTGACTTTATTTTTTTGTCTTTAGAGAAACGGCAGCAGCCTATGCATGTAGGCGGGTTATTTTTGTTTCAAATTCCTGACAATGCACCAGCCTCTTTTATCCGGGATCTGGTGACTGATATTCGCAATTCCAAATCCTCACCGATTCCTCCATTTAATAACTATTTAAACGGTTTATTTTGGGATGAAGATGAAGAGTTTGATTTAGATCATCATTTTCGTCATATTGCCTTACCGAAACCTGGGCGTATCCGCGAGCTGCTGACTTATATTTCCCAAGAACACAGCGCACTGATTGACCGCGCTAAACCTTTATGGACCTGTCATATTATTGAAGGCATTGAAGGCAACCGTTTTGCCATGTACTTCAAGATTCACCATGCGATGGTAGATGGTATTGCAGGCATGCGTCTGGTAGAAAAATCACTTTCCCATGATCCACATGCGAAAAGTATTGTGCCACCTTGGTGTGTAGAAGGTCCACGAGCAAAACGTCTGAAAGCGCCGAAAGTCAGCCGCATGAAGAATGTGTTACAGGCGATTAAAGGCCAGCTGGAATGTACGCCACGAGTGGCTTATGAATTATCACAAACCGTACTAAAAGATATGGGGCGTAACCCGGATTATGTGTCCAGCTTTCAGGCACCAAGTTCTATTTTAAATCAGCGTGTCAGTGCCTCACGTCGTTTCGCAGCACAATCTTTTGAGTTCTCGCGTCTGCGTCATATTTCTAAAGCTTTAGGTGTAACGATTAATGATATCGTGTTAGCGATCTGTTCAGGTGCCTTACGCGAATATTTACTCACACAAAATGCCTTGCCGAAAAAACCATTAATTGCAATGGTGCCCGCTTCTGTACGTAGCGATGACTCCGATGTTTCCAACCGTATTACCATGATTCTGGCGAATCTGGGCACGCATAAGGATGATCCTTTGGAGCGTCTTAAAACGGTACGTCGCAGTGTACTCAGTGCTAAAGAACGCTTTAAGCGCATGAATGCCAATCAGATTCTGAACTATAGTGCTTTTGTCTACGGTCTTGCAGGATTCAATATTGCATCTGGCTTAATGCCAAAACGTCAGGCATTTAACGTGATCATTTCCAATGTCCCTGGTCCTCAGGAACCTCTGTACTGGAATGGCGCACGTTTGGAAGCCTTATATCCGGCTTCGATTGTACTGGATGGACAGGCACTGAATATCACCATGACCAGTTATATGGACAAGCTTGAAGTAGGTCTTACTGCTTGCCGTAATGCTCTACCCAAAATGCAGAATCTATTGACTCATCTTGAAGAAGAAATTCAACGCTTCGAACGGATTGTGGATGGTGAACCCGTCCCAAAGTTGAAAGCGGTCAGTTAGCCGCGGACGAATAAAATCTGGCAATGGACTGCTAAAAAGTGTGTGAGCACTTTTGCCAATCATTTAGTAAAAAATAAAGGGGCAATTTAAGCCCCTTTATTTTATTCTTTTTACAGTTTGAATGAAATTCATACAACCGCAATCTATTTTGGTTTAATTAACTTTTAATAGTACGACATTGTTTCAATAACTGATGGCAGACAGAGCGAATCATAGAAGCTGTAATCTGAACTTCATTCCCGCGTTCATCCACAATATATCCTGCATGCACAGCCTTTGGTTCTAATACGTGTTTCAAGCTTTTATTGATTACAACTTTACTCATACTCATCATAGACTCCTTTTGCTAAGCCTAGAACTGGGAGAAAGGCTTTGGCTAATTTGATGTTTCTAGTATTGTAAATATCAGTAGAGTTGTAAAATTTCAGATGTAACAAGTGTTTAACGATATTCTGTTACAATTTCAGCTGAGAATGATATCGTATTGCTCTTGTGTGTATAAATTTTCGACCTGGAATTTAATTACACGATTAATAAAGTGTTCCAGATCCGCCACAGCCGGGGCTTCTGCAGTCAACAGCCGATCAATCACTGCCGGATGGGCAACTACAGTAAAGCCACTTTGTGATTCATAAGCGCGAGCATAGCGCAGGATTTCCCGAAAGATTTCGTAACACACTGATTCTGCTGTTTTCACATATCCACGTCCCTGACAGGTCGGACAGGACTCGCATAACAAGTGTTCCAAAGACTCACGGGTACGCTTACGCGTCATCTCCACCAACCCCAGTTCAGACACCTGGGTGATCTTGGTTTTGGCATGATCACGTTCCAGCATTTTCACAAACTGGTTCATCACCTCTTCACGGTGCTGGGCTTCCTGCATGTCAATAAAGTCAATGATGATAATACCGCCCAGATTACGCAGACGCAGCTGACGTGCAATCACCTGTGTGGCTTCCATATTGGTTTTAAACACCGTATCTTCCAGCGAGCGACCGCCCACATAAGAACCGGTATTAACATCAATGGTGGTCATGGCTTCAGTCTGGTCAATCATCAGATAACCGCCGGACTTCAGTGCGACACGGGTTTGTAAAGCCTTTTGCAGATCTTCTTCGACATTGTACAAATCGAAAATTGGTCGCTCGCCCGGATAATGTAGCAAACGGTCTTTCATGTTCGGCACGAACTCATCCACAAACTCTTTCAGCTTGCCGTGGATTTCGCGTGAATCGATATAGATCTTTTCGGTTTCTTCATTGGCCAGGTCACGAATGACACGCTGTGGCAAAGGCAGTTCTTCAAAGATCAATGAAGGCACTGCGATTACTTTTTGTTTGCGCTGGATGTATTCCCACAGTTTGGCTAAGTAAGCCATATCCTGTGCAATCGCCTCTTCTTCAATGCCATCCGCAGCAGTACGGACAATCACGGAGCCTGGCAACTTGTGTTCTGCCTGAATACGCTCAATGATCGAGCGTAAACGATTGCGTTCATCTTCGGATTCAATCCGCTGCGATACGCCAATATGATTGCCATATGGCATCAGGACCAAATAACGTGAAGGAATAGAAAGATCAGTAGATAGGCGTGCGCCCTTGGTACCGAGCATGTCTTTCATCACCTGAACGGTAAGAATCAGACCCGGCTGCAGCAGTTCGAATACATTCGGCGTTGGCTGGTTACGTGGCCAGACCATGTCATTGATATGCAAAAATGCCGTTCTGGACAGGCCAATATCAACAAAAGCGGCCTGCATGCCCGGCAAGACCCGGACCACTTTTCCTTTATAGATATTCCCGACCAATCCGCGCTTGGCCGTACGCTCGACAAACAGTTCATTCACCGTGCCGTTTTCAATCAACGCCACCCGACATTCCATCGGTGTGACGTTAATCAACAACTCGTCAGACATAACAACACTCAAAACATTATAAGAATTCTTTTTCAGCAGTTAATTTAGTGCCTTAACCGTCTGCAATAACTGTACTGTTTCATATAGTGGCAACCCCACTACATTCGAATAACTACCTTCTATTCTTGGAATATAACGCGCTGCAATTCCCTGTATTGCATAGGCGCCTGCTTTCCCAAGCGGCTCACATGTTGCCCAGTAACTTTCCATATCATGGCTATTTAGTGGCTGAAATTCAACCTGTGTACGAACTACTATACTGTATTTTTCTTCTTTTGTGCGGACGCACACTCCAGTATACACATCATGCCATCTCCCTGAAATTTTTTCCCACATTTCAAAGGCATGCTGTTTGGATTCAGGTTTCCCCAAAATCTCATTATTCACACCTAAACTGGTATCCGCAGCAATAATAATGGCATCCGGAAACAGCTTGGCCACCGCTTCCGCTTTGACTTGCGCCAGACGTTCGACATAGGCTGCAATGGACTCATTTTCCAGTACAGATTCGTCTACATCTGGGCTACAGATCTCAAAGTTCAGCCCGAGTTGCTGCAAAAGTTCACGGCGTCGGGGTGAGCTGGAAGCGAGGATTAAATGCGCCATTTTCTCAAAAAGTAATAAAGCACTGGCCATATGATGACACTAGTCAGCATGGGAATCCAATGTCGTGCAAATGAGAATTGTACGCCGGTCGAAATCTGGGCAAAGAAGATAATCATCAAATGTGCCAGAATCGCAATTGCCGTAATGACCCATAAATTAGCAAAGGTCAGAATACGGCGCTCACGGGTCAGGAAACGTGTCACAAAAGCAATGATGATAAAGCTAAGTGCATTGAGACCTAAAGGCGCATCAAGCAGTAAATCAATGAAGATCCCGGTAGCAAATGCAAACCAGATCCCGCACCAGGTCGGCTGACACAATACCCAGAACAGCATAACCATTAACATAAATAATGGACGCCATCCCGAAGTCTCGTAAGACAGTGGATAGACTGAGAGAACAGAAGCCACGATCACCGAAATGACAATGGCAAATAAAGGATCACGATGTGTTTTAGGTCGCATCTTAGCGATTGACATGCGGTTGCTCCATCGCTAATGAGTCAGAGAACAGCACGACGACATGATGACCACCGGCCAACTGTGCCGCTGGAGTAACATCAATCTGGGCAAATTCCCCTGAATTATGCCGTTTCACATTGGATACTGTTCCCACCAGATAACCTGCCGGAAAATGCTGTCCCAGACCTGAACTGTAAACTTTTTCACCAACTTTGATATTGGCGCTGGTCGGTACATATTCCATTTTCAGGCGTCCCAGATCCCCGGTCCCTGACACAATGGCACGCATGCCGGTATGTTCCAGACGTACAGACAAGGAGTGTTCTTTATCAGAGAGCAGCATGACCCGGCTACTATGCGGATAGACATCAATAATCTGTCCCATAATCCCCATGTCATCCAGTACGGTCTGACCGACTTTCAGCTTGTTATTGGAACCACGGTTGATCACGATGATATGGCGCAACGGATCAGCATCGGTACCAATGACCTCAGCAATTTCCATACGTCCATCAAGAATCAGAGGGGTATCTAAAAGACCGCGTAAACGAGTATTTTCTGCAGAAAGTTCTGCAATTTTTTGTAGGCGAACTTGCGCCTGCAATAGCTCAGCCTGCATCGCGGTATTTTCACGACGCAGTTGCGCTTCAGATTTGGTTTGTTGATTCAGCCATTCTCGCGACAGTACCGGATAGCTGGCCACGGCATAAATGGGGTTATAGGCCGCGTACAAGACATCCCTTGCAGGTTGAACAACATGTGGCATGCGCCAGTCAAAGAACAGCACCACCAGACATGTTATCAGTGCAATGATAAAAGAGCGAAAAGATGGCGGTTGTCGAGAAAACAGATGTGCTTGCACCCGCCGAATCCTTGTCTTAGCCTACAAATAACATGTCATGATTTGGATTGTCGAAGAATTCGAGTACCTTACCGCCACCACGAGTCACGCAAGACAGTGGATCTTCAGCAACCACAACAGGCAGACCTGTTTCTTTTGCAAGCAGCTTGTCCAGGTTACGCAGCAATGCACCACCACCGGTCAACACGATCCCGCGTTCAGCGATGTCAGAAGACAGTTCAGGAGGTGTTTGTTCCAATGCAGATTTCACCGCAGACACGATGTTTTGTAGTGGATCAGAGATCGCTTGAGTGACTTCATCCGAGTTCACCACAATCGCGCGAGGCACACCTTCAGCCAGGTTACGGCCACGAACTTCAATTTCCAGCGGTTTTGCACCTTCATCTGGAAGTGCCATGCCAACTTCTTTTTTGATCACTTCAGCTGTGGTTTCACCGATCACGCAACCATGTGCCTTACGCACGTAGTTGATGATCTGTTCATCAAATACATCACCGCCAATACGCAGCGAGTCTGCATATACACAGCCCTGTAATGAAATTACTGCAATCTCAGTTGTACCGCCGCCCACATCAACAACCATCGAACCACACGCCTGCTCAACCGGCATGCCTGCACCAATTGCAGCTGCCATCGGCTCTTCAATCAGACGTACTTCACGCGCACCCGCATTATAAACTGCTTCACGGATCGCACGGCGTTCAACCAGTGTCGATTTACATGGCACGCAAACCACCACGCGTGGCGCTGGCGGGAATAAACGTTTTTCGTGTACCTTACCAATGAACTGATTTAACATGGTTTCGGTCACTTCGAAATCCGCAATCACGCCGTCTTTCATCGGACGGATTGCAGAAATATTTGCTGGGGTACGACCAAGCATTTGTTTCGCGTCAAGACCTACGGCAGCAACAATTTTATGTGAACCACTGTGACGGATGGCTACAACCGTCGGTTCATTTAATATAATGCCTCGTCCTGGCGCATAAATAAGTGTATTTGCAGTACCTAAATCAATAGCGAGATCTGGCGAAAACAAGCCTATTAGTCGTTTTAGAATCACGGGGACGTTCTCAGTTAAACTTTATATGGACGCAAGGTGGCCACTTTAACTAAATGTGATGATTTGGACAAGTCAATCGCTTATCATAAGGCATGATAATTTGAATTTTTTTAATACTGATTAGGTAATATTATGTCTACATCGGATGCACAGTCTTCTGCAGATTTAAATGCAGAAACAGTTTCAGCTATTGCCAACCTCGCAAGGTTATCTCTTAATGATACGCAATCTGCTGAATATGCTCAAAGTTTAAATAAAATTTTAGGCATGATGGAAACCCTGAAAGGCATCGATACTGACGGTGTTGAACCACTGAAAAGCCCTTTCGACCACCCACAGCCTTTACGTGAAGATGTCGTGTCGGAAAGCAATCATCGTGAAGAATACCAAGCAGTTGCACCTGCTGTACAGGACGGTTTGTATCTCGTCCCACGCGTGATTGAGTAATTACTACCCAGTTCATTCTTTTTATTAAATTAAACGTAAAGAATTATTTCTCATGACAGATTTACACCGCTTATCCATTCGTGAACTGACTGAAGGTTTGGCAAATGCTCAATTTTCATCCCGCGAATTGACTCAACACTATTTAAAACGCATCGAAAAAATTGATGCACAGGTCAAAGCTTATGTGACCGTGACTGCTGAACAGGCATTAGCTCAAGCTGATGCTGCCGATGCTGCAATCAAAGCTGGCAATGCCACTGCCCTGACTGGCGTGCCCATTGCACATAAAGATATCTTCTGTACCCAAGGCATTAAAACCACTGCCGGTTCTAAAATGCTGGACAATTTTATCTCTCCTTACGACGCGACCGTTGTAGCGAAAGGTAAAGCTGCGGGCTTAGTCACACTTGGTAAAGTGAACATGGACGAATTCGCCATGGGTTCAACTTCCGAGTCTTCTTATTTTGGCGCGACCAAAAATCCTTGGGCACTGGATCACGTTCCGGGCGGTTCTTCAGGCGGTTCTGCTGCAGTTGTTGCTGCGGATTTAGCGCCATTTGCAACCGGTACGGATACCGGTGGTTCAATCCGTCAACCAGCATCTTTCTGTGGTCTGACTGGTTTAAAACCGACTTATGGCCGTGTATCACGTTTTGGTATGATCGCGTATGCATCATCTCTAGACCAAGGCGGCCCAATGGCACGTTCAGCTGAAGACTGTGCTTACCTGATGAATGTGATGGCTGGTCACGATGCTAAAGATTCAACATCAATGGATAAAGATGTTGATGACTATGTGGCAAACCTGAACGGGACTTCTGTAAAAGGTCTGCGCATTGGTATTCCAAAACAGTACTTCAATGTTGAAGGTCTGGATGCAGACGTGAAAGCACGTGTTGAAGAATCATTGAAAAAACTGGAAGAAATGGGTGCAACTCTGGTTGAGATTGATCTCAACATGACAGAAGCTTATGTTCCAACTTACTATCTGATCGCACCGGCTGAAGCATCTTCTAACCTGTCTCGTTATGACGGCGTACGTTATGGCTACCGTTGTGAAGAGCCAAAAGATCTTCTCGACCTTTACAAACGTTCCCGTTCAGAAGGGTTCGGTGCTGAAGTTCAGCGTCGTATCCTGATCGGTACTTATGCTCTGTCTGCTGGTTATTACGATGCTTATTATGTGAAAGCACAAAAAGTACGTCGTTTAATCCAGCAAGATTTTTTAAAAGCATTTGAATCTGTAGATGTCATCGCTGCGCCTTCTGCACCGACTACTGCATACCGTATCGGTGCAAACCTGTCTCCGGTTGAAATGTACCTAGGTGACATCTATACCATCGCGGTAAACCTTGCAGGTCTTCCTGCGATTAACGCGCCTGTTGGTTTTGACAAAGACAACTTGCCAGTTGGCTTACAGTTGATTGGTAACTACTGGTCAGAATCGCAATTGTTGTCTGTGGTACACCAGTATCAACAAGCAACGGATTGGCATACTAAACGCGCTGCAATTGCTGAGGAGAATGCATAATGGCTAAAAACGCTGCTAAACCAAAATCTAACCTGATTGACGGTTGGGAAGTCGTTATTGGTATCGAGATTCACACTCAGCTTGCGACTAAATCTAAAATCTTCTCTGGTTCATCGACCGAGTTTGGTAATGATCCAAACACTCAAGCCAGCCTTGTAGATTTGGCCATGCCGGGCGTGTTGCCAGTACTGAACAAGGAAGTGGTTGATCTTGCGATTCGCTTTGGTCTGGGTATCGATGCGTATATCGATCAGGCTTCTGTATTTGCACGTAAAAACTATTTCTACCCGGATTCTCCAAAAGGCTACCAGATCAGCCAGATGGACAATCCGATTGTGGGCTTGGGTCATATCGACATTCAACTTGAAGATGGCACAGTAAAACGCATTGGCGTGACACGTGCACACCTTGAGGAAGATGCGGGTAAATCAATCCATGACCAGTTTGAAGGCATGTCAGGTATCGACTTGAACCGTGCCGGTACGCCGCTTCTTGAAATCGTATCTGAACCGGATATGCGTTCTGTTGAAGAAGCAGTAGCCTACATTAAAGCGATTCATACGCTAGTACGCTGGTTAGGTATTTCTGACGGTAACATGGCAGAAGGTTCGTTCCGCGCGGACTGTAACGTGTCTTTACGTCGTCCGGGTCAACCCTTCGGTACACGTTGTGAATTGAAAAACCTGAACTCATTCCGCTTCATTGAGCAGGCGATCAATGTTGAAATTGAACGTCAAATGGAAATTCTGGAATGGGACGGCACCATCGACCAAGAAACTCGTTTATTCGACCCTGTGAAGATGGAAACCCGTTCAATGCGTTCTAAAGAAGAAGCGAACGATTACCGCTACTTCCCTGATCCAGACTTGTTGCCTGTGGTGATTCCAGATGCGCAAATCGAAGCGATTAAAGCGCAAATGCCTGAGCTGCCTGCTGCACGTCGTGCGCGTTTCGTGGCTGACTTCGGTGTGACTGAGTATGATGCTCACGTACTGACACTGACTCGTGAAATGTCAGAATTTTACGAAGAAGTCGTTAAGGCTGCTGGCGGTGCTGCACAAGGTAAGATTGCTGCGAACTGGGTGATGGGTGAATTCTCAGGTGCTTTAAACAAAGCTGGCCTAGACCTTGCTGACTCTCCTGTGTCGAGTGAGAAATTGGGCGGTATGATTGCGCGTATTGTCGACAACACCATTAGCGGTAAGATCGCGAAACAGGTGTTTGGCTTTATGTGGGAAGAAGGCAAAACTGCGGATGAAATTATTGCTGAGAAAGGTCTGAAACAGGAAACTGATACAGGTGCGATTGAAGCAATCATTAAAGAAGTGCTCGCTGCCAATGAGAAGATGGTTGAAGAGTATAAATCTGGTAAAGAGAAAGCCTTTAACGGTCTGGTTGGTCAAGTGATGAAAGCGTCACGTGGTAAAGCCAACCCTGCTCAAGTGAATGAGTTGATGAAGAAATTGATTGGTTGATTTGATCTTTCTTTATAAAGAAACCCGCTTTAAAGCGGGTTTTTTACATTTAAATTGAAGCTCTTTTTTGTTCAGGAAATAGTGCATTTATCTCCTCTATTTCCTTTGGCTTTGTAATTGCATAATCCACTATTAAATTTATATAGGTGAAAATAGCTGGATTAATATCTTCTAGAACTTCATCACAAATAATTCCTGGATGAACATTTGCGTTACCAATTAATCTAATATTATCTGCAGCTTGGGCAACTTTTATTGGGATAATTTGTTGTTTTGCTAATTCTTCGATCGACTCTTTAATATTTTTCCTCTTCACATCTAAATGATGACATAATTTTTCTAATGCTAAACGAATCAATGCTGCAGCTGAACGGGGTGATAATTCAAAAATTAAGGCTGCCTCTATATAAAGTTTTTTCACATTTCCGGGCATATCAGCATTGGCATTTGGAATATCCTTATTCGCAATCTCTTGAATAGGATACAATCTAGTTAATTCATTATTATCTCTTGGCTCATGAAAATTATTTGGAGGCAACCAATCCATCTCTGGCGCATGGTTATACCATATATTGTTATTATCACATGAAGCACAATTAGCTTGATGTACCCTTGTTCTAATATAAAAATCATTACCCACTGGATCTTGTGAAATAACATATAAGTTATTCCACTCCATATAAGCAAAAGCTCCACAATGAGGACATTTAAAACTTTTTTGATTGAGAATTGTCTTTGGTTCTTCTGACATTTTGACTTTATTATGAACTTAGATACTTTTATTTAACATTTATCAATACCAATCAGCAAGTTTAAAAAGTTCAACTATTGTATGAAAGCCATTTAAGAATATGACCATCAAAAAAGTATCCTCTTTCGCCAAACTCGAAGACTTAGGACGAATTCAACTTTCAAAGTCTTTCTTTATGCGTGACTTTCTGTATAGCGAAATCGCTAATTGGTACGGTGTACCAAACTTCCCCGACCATCCTGACATTGCCATTCGTACAGGCACAAAACTCTGTGAAGAATTACTTTAACCTCTCCAAGACAAATTTGGGCGTATCACCATTCGATCTGCTTATCGTTCACCAAGCGTCAATCAGCTTGGTAATGAAAAAGGATATAATTGCGCCAGCAACGAGAAAAACTTTGCTAGCCATATTTGGGATTATCCAGACGAAAAAGGTTATGGTGCAACAGCGTGTATCGTTATTCCTTCATTTCTAGAACTGTATGAAAAAGATCAAACCACCTGGCAACAGCTTGCATACTGGATTCATAACAATCTGAACTATAGCCACCTACAATTTTTCCCAAAACTTTGCGCTTTTAATATTGGCTGGCATGAACAGCCTGCACGGGAAATTTATAGTTATATTCAGCCAAAAGGTTATTTGCTGCGAGGTGAAGTGGTGAATCCAGATTTTGAAAAGTTTTATCCTGATTTGTTGTAATTCTTTCTCCCTCACCCCCTTGCGAAGCAGTGCTTCTCATCCCATAGAGAGAGGGAGAAATCATTCCTAATTAAAAGCCGCTATAAATTTAATATTGGAAGTTCCCTCTCCTTTTAGGAGAGGGTTAGGGAGAGGTATTTCTAAAACGAAGTACAAGTGAGGATTAGAGAAAAGTCAAATTTCTGCTATAAAATCAAAAACAAACCGAAGAAAAATAAAAACATGTCAAATCACATTATCTTACTCAGCATTATCCTGATCATTCTTGTGTTCATCATTGGCGCATATCAGTCAAGAAGACGTAAATCTATCAAACCACGTACACTCACAGCCAGACAAAGCAAAATTGCCAACCTTTCCGATGGTATCGAGCTAATTTTCACGCCCATTTTCTGGATCATTAAACTCATGATCGGGATATTCAAATCATAAAGCGGTTGTTAACGATTTTTTTGAATTTGATCATAAAATCGTGTCTGTCCCATATTGAAAATCACTCAACAGGAATACAATCTGCACATTCTCCCATCCCGCCCTTACCATGTCGAAAAACCTCGCTACGCTGATTGGCTTAAGTGCCATTTTACAGTGGTCATCTATCGTGGGATTACTCAAAAAAATCAGTTTTAGTATTGGACCTGATCTGGCTGTACTTATGATGTATAGCTTAAGCACCCTGCTCTTACTGGCTGTTTTTGGCGTTCCCAAACTCAAAACCATACCCAAATTTTATCTGCTCAGTGCAGCTGCATTATTTCTGGTATATGAAATCTGCTTTGCCTATGCCGTAGCACTCGCACAAACTGCACAGCAAGCCATTGAAATTAGTCTGGTGAATTATCTGTGGCCCAGTATGACCATCGCCATGCTCATTCTATTTCATGAACTAAAATTTCACAGCTTGGTGGTGGTAGGGCTCAGTATTAGTCTGGCAGGTATTTTTTATATCCAGACGGGCAACGGCGATATTCATTTAGCAACCGTCATTCACAACATGCAGGCCAATCCAACCAGTTACATATTGGCATTCATTGGGGCGAGTTTATGGTCGTTATATTGTGTATTTACCAAAAAATACAGCCAAGGACATAACCCAATCGTGTTCTTTTTCGCGATGGTAAGTGTGGTTCTCTGGAGCAAGACGCTGCTGTTAGATCACGAACAACTGCCGCAACTTCTTAATATTGACTTGAATATTATGCTGTATATGTTGCTGGTTTCGGTCGTAACTGGATTGGGCTATGCAGCCTGGAATATCGGGATTAATCAGGGTAATATCGCAATGCTGGTCGCGTTATCTTATTTTAGCCCGATCTTTTCGTCTATCATTTCGATGTGGGTACTGAATACCAGTCTATCGCATACCTTTTGGATCGGTACGATGATGGTCACCTTAGGTTCATTTATTTGCTGGCTATCGACCAACTGGAATGAAATTCGAGACCGCCTGTTTCCAGGCAAGCTCTATAAAACTTAAACTACATTTTTGCGGTTTAAGTTTACTGCATCTGCAATTCATTAACGGGTGATGCCTAATTTATTCCACACCTCAGGGGTCAAAAAAGTTGTAACCAGTTTGCTCATATCGATATATTTAAGTACGCCACTTAGCTGACTTTTAATTTCCGGATTTTTCAGTATTTCCTGACCTGTGACCTGCCCAAGCTCCTGGAAACTTTCGCCCACTGCTTGTACTCCTTCAGCCTGAATCACCGCTTTGGTTTGGGTTGGACATTGCTCAACCAGAATCCGCTGTAAAACCGTCACTAAATTTCTGTCGAGTGTTTCCTTTTGAGTTGCAGTTACATTGCTAAAAGCTTTCAGATCGGGATGATTACCCAATGCCACAAAGGTCCATTGCAAGACTGTGGTTTTATCAGTGGCCGTCGTGGATTTCATTAAACAGTCACTAAGCTGATCAACTGTTGGACCGGCTGTCGCAATCTGAGTTGCACCCAGCAATGCTGTAGTCATAAAGACTGCCCGAAGACCCGATAAAGCTTTGAATCCCATATTCCTTTCCTTTTTCACCCGTTCAAACTGCTTGAACAATGCAGTTTCTTTGTAGCATGTAAAAGATTAGAAAACCTGTAGAACTCTGTAACCTGAGAGATAAAAAAAAGTCCCGACATCAGTCAGGACTTTTGGAATCGAATGAGGAAATCAGACTTACCAGATTTTTACCCGTTTATCTTCTTCCAGATACATTGGATCTTCTTGCTTGACGCTAAAGGCTTCATAGAAAGGTTTCTGGTTAAGTAAGGTCGCACGACCACGAATGGCTGCTGGTGAATGCGGATCTGTTTTTAACAGCTGTAATGCCAGTTCTGGACGAACTTTGGCACGCCATGCCTGCGTCCAGCCAATATAGAAACGCTGATCTCCGGTATATCCATCAATCACCGGAGCAGGCTTGCCATTTAGTGACAATTTATAAGCTTCATAGGCAATCGCCAGACCTGAGTTATCGGCAATATTTTCACCTAAGGTCAGCTCACCGTTGACGTGATAGCCCGGTATCGCTTCATAAGCATTATATTGCTCGACCAGAGCTTTGGTTTTTTCCTTGAACTTTTTATCGTCTTCTTCGGTCCACCAGTTTTTCATGTTGCCATCTGCATCAAAGCGGCTACCCTGATCATCAAAACCATGACTGATTTCATGCCCGATCACTGCCCCGATTGCGCCATAGTTCACGGCATCATCAGCATTCATATCGAAGAATGGCGGCTGTAAAATAGCAGCAGGGAAAACAATTTCATTGCCCATTGGGTTGTAGTAAGCATTTACCGTTTGCGGCAGCATATGCCATTCTTCACGATCAACCGGTTTCCCCAACTTATCCAGCGCAATGTCATAATTGAAACTGTTGGTACGACGCAGATTACCAATCAGGTCGCCATCTTTAATTTCCAGCTTGCTATAGTCACGCCATTTATTTGGATAGCCAATTTTTACTCTAAAGCTTTTCAGCTTACGGTGTGCCTGTGCTTTGGTTTCTGCACCCATCCAGTCCAGTTTTTCTAGATTCTGTTCAAATGCCAGCAACAGGTTTTCTACCAGTTTTTCCATACGCTGTTTCTGTTCAGGCTGGAAATGTTTTGCGACATAGACTTGTGCCAGACTTTCACCGAGTACGGCATTAGTCATATCAACCCCACGTTTCCAGCGTGCCCGTTGCTCGGTCACACCGCGTAAGGTTTTGCTGTACATTTCAAAGTTTGCATCAGCAAATTCCTGGCTTAAGTAAGGTGCAGCGCCATCAATCAGATGGAATTTGAAATAGGTTTGCCATACATCGAGGGGTGTGCTGCTTAAAATCTTGTTTAAATCTTCAAAATAACTTTTTTGCGCCACAATCACGGTTTTGGTTTTTTTATCTAAACCCGTCGCTTTAAAATAGGTTTTCCAGTCAAATTCTGGCACCAGGCTTTTGACGTCTTTTAATGTATAGACGTTATACATTTTTTCGAGATTACGGTTCTGCACATTATCCCACTGAATTTTGGCAATTTCAGTTTCTAAGTTCAGGATAGATTGTGCATGTGCAGCCGCATCTGCTTCTGTTTCACCCGATAGCGTCAACAGCTTAGCAATATGTTTAACATAAGTTTCACGGGCACTTTTCAGTTTTTCATCGTCTTTTAAATAGTAGTCACGATCCGGTAAACCTAAACCACTTTGACCCAAAAACACCGCCATTTGATCAGACTTTTTCAAGTCAGGAATCACGCCAAATTCAAAAGGTGTACTGACACGGTTTTTTGCATAGTCTGCAAGCAACAAAGTGAAATCTTTTTTGCTTTTCATGGCATCAATTTTGGCGATATCTGCTTTTAGCGGCTGGATACCTTTTGCATTTAAAGTTTCCGTGTCCATAAAGCTGGCATATAAGCTCCCCACTTTCTGCTCATTGCTGCCATAATCCGATTTGGTTTTCGCCAGCTCTTCTACAATGTCATGTAATTGCTGGGTCGAGTTTTCACGCAAAATCGTGAATGCGCCCCAGTTTGGCATATCAGCCGGGATTTCCTCATGCTCTAACCAGTGCCCATTTACATGCTGATAGAAGTCCTGTTGTGGTGCGATTTTTTTATCAAAATGTTGAAGATGAATCCCCGAGCCAAGTGCTGCAATAGCGGTTTGATCTGAAGCATAATTTGCAGAGGAAACGGCTAATAAAGCACTTACCAATGCGGTTTTTAGAAAAATTTTCAAAGCTTGCTATCCTCGCGCTTCATTGCGCAGTTGAATTTATCAATGCGTGTTGACCTGATAATCAAACACTTAAATCTTTATAAGCAGCATATATGCCAATTTTTAAACTGTTCTTGACTCTGCATGCTGGTCATTTAGATAAAAAAATAGGCCAGTTTCTTTTCAGATGAACAGACCTGTTTTTTTAAATCCTGTTACCAGATGGAGATTCGTTTTTCAGGTGATAAATACATCTTGTCCCCTTCTTTAATCCCAAAAGCTTCATAGAAACTTTGCTGATTGCGGACGGCGCCATTGCCACGTACATGACCTGGCGCGTGGCTGGCAATATTTAGGCTATTTAACAAATATTCAGGATTACTTTTGCTACGCCAGACTTGTGCCCAGCCTATATAAAAACGCTGATCTCCACTAAAGCCATCAATGACAGGTGCTGGCTGACCCTTGAGCGATAACTTGTAAGCCATATGAGCGATCCCTAAGCCCAGGTTGTCAGAGATATTTTCACTTTTATTTAATTCCGCATTCACCTTATGCCCTGGCAGAGCTTCGTATTGTTTATATTGCTCGACTAAAGCTTTGGTGCGTTCGTTGAACTTCTTACGGTCGCGCTCGTTCCAGGTTTCTTCACCCTTGCCTTTGGCATCAAAGCGGCTTCCTCTATCGTCAAAACCGTGGCTAATTTCATGTGCGATAACAGCCCCTATGGCACCATAATTCACTGCAGGATCATGACTATCATCATAATAAAATGGTGCCTGCCAGATGGCCGCAGGTAATACGATTTCATTCAGCTTGACATTATAGTAAGCATTGGCTGTTTGTGGCGACATGTGCCAGGCTTCTGGATCGATCGGTTCTCCCACCTTGTCCAGTTCACGCTGGTAATTGAATAGCCGGGTCCGCTGGATATTCCCAATCAGATCATCCTTACGAATCTCTAGGGCTGAATAATCCCGCCATGCTTTCGGATAGCCGATTTTGATATTGATGCTATCTAGCTTATGCCGTACTTGTTTTTTAGTGTCCGAACCCATCCAGTCAGCTTGGTCCAGTTTCAGATGAAAGGCTTTACGGACGTTTTCCACCATTTCCAGTATCGCTGGGCGCTGGCTTTCATTAAAGTGCTTTTCTACATAGAGCTTGCCAAGCACATTGCCTAAAATACCGTTAGTTAGCTTCAAGGCAGACTCATTCCGTGGAGAACGTGCTTGTACACCCTCTAGTGTTTTGTCATAAAATTCAAAATGATGATTTTGAAAAACTTCTGTTAAAAATGGCGAATAACTATTGATCAGATTGAATTTCAAATAGGTTTGCCAGGTTTCAATTGGAACAACCTTCCATAACTGATCCAGCTGACGCAAATAATTAATCTGCGAGATCGCAACCTCTTTTCTTGCTCCTTTTAAGCCCAGTTCTGAGAAATAATTCATCCAGTCAAAAGAAGGCATATAGTTAATAATATTTTTAGTTTCAACGAGATAGGTTCTCACCTCATCATTGCGCAGCTCCACAGCGGACCAGCTAATTTTTGCCAGTGCCTTTTCCAAAGCCAGGATAGTGCGAGCATCTTCAATCGGCTTAGGCTGACCGGCAAAATTCAGGGTATTGGCGATATAAAGCATATAAGTATTGCGAATTTCCTGTTGTCGAGGCTGCTCACTCAGGTAAAAATCACGATCAGGCATTCCCAAACCACCTTGCCCTACATACATCATCGCCTTGGAAGAAGCTTTACGGTCCTGATAAAAACGGGTAGAGAATGGCAAATTCAGATTGATTTTTTCCGCATAGGCAAAAAATTCTGCCAGATCTTTTTTGGTCTTGATACTTTCAATCCGCTGCAGGTCTTGTTGCAATGCCTCAAGTCCGAGCTGTTCTAGCCGATCGGTATCCATATAACTGGCATAAAGATCCGCGACCTTTTGTTCATTGCTACCTTGCGGATGCTGTTTTTTGGCCAGCTCATTAAAAATGCCAAATAACTGCTGGGTTGATCTCATACTCACTTCAGCAAATGCACCCGACAATGCCTGATCTTCTGGAATCTTTGCGGTTTTCAGCCAGTTTCCATTCACGAATTGATAAAAATCCTGCTTTGGATCAACCGTCCGATCAATCGCATTCAGATCAATTGCCGATTTTAATAAAGTTGTACTCACTGCATAACTCACAGGTGAATGTAGAAATGCACCCACAAGAATCAAATGACTTAAAATATGTTTTCTCAAGCGATAAATCTCATTATTGTGTATGTTAAAAATCAATTAGTTTTTCTTGCTCTGTCCATAAGCACAAAACTGATAATTTTTAAGCAAGAGATATACCAATAATTTTTAGAATATGCCGTTGAATGGGCTTGTATTTAACAAGAGAGATAGAGGAGAAAATCTGAGATGGCGGCGGGAAATTTACTCTGAAATGAGGTTCGATTTGCGACCCAATAATAATTAATTTTTATTCCTATCAACAGAATAACTATTTATCTTTTATCATTGATCTTCAAAAGAAAAATATTGTTTTTAAGTTCTGCTATGCTTAAGAAATACTTTTTTAAATATCACCAATATTTAAAGTAGATGACTTTTCATGTGCATCTACTTTGCCAAATAAATGATCAAACTGAATGTGAAAATAATAGACTTATTTTAACTGTCTCAACTGATTCTTTGCCCCAGTATGGTTATAGTTGGTGGCCAGATTCTGCAGTACTCGTTTGGCTTGAACCTTGGAATTTGGAATACGGTTGGCATAGGCTGGAATACTGCTTAAACAGCGTGCCACTAGCATGCCGGATTCGGTATAGACACGTGTTCCTTCTGTACCCTGTAATTTGCCATAGTTATAGGCACGCTGGGCATTATTGCAGGCATTGTTCAGGTTCTTGCCGCTATTGATATCACGACGTGCAGCTACATACAATTTCATCTGTTGCTGTTGTGGCGTTTCGATACTAGTTGTACGAGCAGCAGGGACAGCAACCTCTGTCGGTTCAATAGCAGGTATTTTTATTTCTTTCTTATCAGCTTCTTTTTTATCTAATTCCTTTTTCTCATCTTTGACTGAGGTTTTGGCTGCATTCTTCTCGGCAATTTTATTAGACTTAGTCGTAGTCTTATGGCCCTGATAGAAATGACGTGCTTCAGCTGGGCTTTGAAGTTTGCTCAAGATCCGGACTACACGCGTAGTATTATTCTTATCTGGCTGATGTTCAGAAATCGGCTCAATAGAAACAATCCAGTTTTGTCCTTGAGGCATCGTACATTGATAGGCACCAATACCCTGAGTGACATAACGGTTTTTGCTTAAACGGTTCTTCTGGGCAGAATCTTTTACTGAAGCCAATTGGCTCTTATACAGTAGAGAAAACTTGCCGCCCCGTTCATGACAATACTGGCTTAAGGTGGTTCGTGGATAGAGGGATTGTGGCTCCAGATGCTGCTTGGATTTTTCCCATGAATAAACATATTCTTTTGCCGAACCGTCAGCCTGATTCAAGTTTCTTTTAACAATCAGTTCTTGAGGACTTACATAAGGATGCTGCATATCTGATTTCATTTGCTGAATACTGTTACATCCAGCCAGGCTTGCTACACATATTGTTGGAATTATTAATTTTAGCTTCACTGCTTATCTCCCCCAGGCCTCTATAACATATAGCAAATGTGCCAAAACAACAATCTCAACAGATTGATAAATATAAAAATATAGCGAGACCTATCACTAAAAATGAGGAATAAAATGCCTAATTCATCCGGCTTTAATCCAGATAAATTGATCAAATTAACATTCTTCAAGTCAACAAATACGCTGGATTACTCATCAATTGAAAGATGAAGCAGTAGAAAAAAGATATAAAAAAACAGAAGAAACAGATCAGTTCTCCGGTTACTCATTCAACAAAAATTAGAGATATTATTATCATGGACAATAACGGCAATTATGCTCTCTATCGCTGTCTGAATGAGATTATAATTTGAATAATTTCCTTTACGTACACTAATTGTTTTTATACGCCATATTATTGGAAATTAAACAGCACCCTGGCTGGCCCTTAAAATTCTAGCCAAGAAAAAATAGCTTGAATACCCTAATATTGGGATGTTTGGGTACCATTCATCCTAATTTTTTAGCACCTCTCCAGATCGTAATTTTCAATTGGATTTTGAATAAAAATTAATCAATAAAAAAGCCAGACCTATAATGATCTGGCTTTTAAAATTGTCTAGGAATAGAAGAAAAAAATTAATCGAGATGGGATTCAAATGCTTTCAAACGTTTATAGATGGAGAGCAATTCAATAATCGTAGGCCAAGATAGAATAAGATACTGGAAAGATTCACGAACCTTACCGAAAACATTCAGGATCTGCATCATCAAACCGAGTGTAATCGCACCCGCGGCAATACTTGGAAACAAAATAAATAATCCGTAAATATTGTCCAATTGCAGATACCAGATGCGCACCATATTGAAATAGGCATAGTGGAAATACAAACGGAAATAATTCGTACGTACCCGACTAAACAGTTCTTGCAAGGTAAGCGGGTGAGCACGATCAGCATAATCTTCACCATAAACCAGCTCTTTACGATAAGCCGCTTCAACTTTCTGATTATTGAATTCCAGTCCAGGGAGTTTCATTCCGACAATCATTAAAATCACAGTTCCCAGAACTGCCCATCCGATCGACGCCCACATTAATGCATGCGGTATTTCACCGACAATGGGCAGTACTTTTACATGACTCGATAACTCATACAGGATTGGTAGGAAAGCCATTAATAGCATCAGAGATTCAATGAGTGAGACACTCAGCTGTTCCGTAGTTTTGGCAAAACGCATGGTATCTTCCTGAATACGCTGTGACGCCCCTTCAATATGACGTAACTTTTCCCAATGTGCCGTATAATAGTCATTCATTGCCGTCCGCCAGCGGAATACATAATGACTGACAAAGAACAGGTTAAACACTGCCAGCGTGACATAGACCATGGCAATATAAATAAAGGTCAATGCACCTTGATATAGTAGGCTGACATCTCCGCCCCCTTGGGTGAGCATATTCTGGATCTGGTCATAGAACGGACTATACCATTCATTTAAGACCACATTAACCTGCACCCCAAACCAGATATTGAACAGGATAAAGGCCGAGCCCCACACGGACCAGCGCTGCCAGGGATGTTTCGCTTTAAAATACCAGAAGGTAGCAAATATCGCGGTACTCACAAAAAACCAGAGATAGAACCAGAGAAATTTTGGCGCCCAGAAACGGCTGATTCCTATCGGCATTTTAAGATCATGATAACCTTCAGTCATACCTAAATAGACACCCCAGCCTGATCCACCACTATGCCAAAGGCCAAGATTGATCAGAAACCACAGTACCAGACTACTAAAAAACCACACTGGTTGTGGAAAAAATGACTTAAACATTGGGGCTTAATTCTCCTTATAGATGTAGGGGTCATCCAAATGACGCACAGTTTATTCTTATTTTCAGACTTTCAACGAACTGCAGCATAAATTTGCAATTCAATGTAAAAAATTACATACAAACACAAAATCGCTAAAGCCAAATTAATATCAGATTATATGATTCTTGCTTTAATACTAGCGCATAACATACGCAATATAATGGAGGAGATCATGACTGGCCTGTCAAAAAGTGACAAGCAGATTTTGCGCTAGATTGACTATTTGGTACCGTTTGTCTTTTTCTCTTCTTTTCGTCGGTAAATAAACTGAAAATATTCGAGTTTAAGAAACACAAATCGTTTGAAAATTAAATCTTAATCTCTATCCCTTTAATTTACTGACTTAAGCGCTTTTTAAGAAAAATTGACCGACTTGTTGACTTATGTCTCGGTTTTTCAAAAATTAGTTAAATGTGCAAAAATCATGTTAAGATTAAAAAACAGCGAAGTATCAATATTTGGGAATAAAAATATGGAAAGTTCTGTGATTGAATTACTTAAGCCAGTGACCTTGGAAAAGGAAAACTGTCACCCGATTATTTTTGAAGCTGGTACTGTTTTAAAAGTTTTGATGCAAACCCCTACCAGTCTTTTAGTCAGTAATGATGATGACTTTAACTTTACTATTCCATTGAAAGATGAGAACGATGTCTGGAGAGAGCTATAAGCACTCTGCTCTCCTCTTTATGGGGTTATGTCTACCTAGTCTCTTCAATGATATAACCCTAACTCTTCTTTGTAGCACCAAGATTTTATAATTTATCCTTCCTTTCAAAACTGGCTTTAATAAAAAATTAATAGGCTGCACTATATTCTTATTTTATATTAAATGTGTTTTTTAATATTTCCAATTTAATACCTATTATTTAATAGAAAGCCAATGAATTAATTTTTAGAAATATAAATCAAAACCATTTTTTACATTAAATAATCAAAAGAATCTTATTTATAGCACTCAAACTTACTCAATCACTTAATATGCAATACCTTAAATATCATTATTAATATATTAAAAATCACTGAAAAATTATTTTACAAATATACAAAGAATATCAACTTTTTCTGCTGAATATTTCCAAATTTTACAAAGTAACTTTACATGTCAAAAGTGTTTCTTTTCTGCGCCTAAAGCCATTTTGAAAAATAGAATATGTTATAAAACTAATTAGATTAAAAATCACACAGTTTAACTCTAAATTTTAATCTATTTTATATCAAGTACTTAGGTGGATTTATGTCAGGCATATATAGGGAACAAGATTTAGAAGATTCATCTAGCTCATCTTTTTATATATCGCCAAAGATGATTTTAAATGATTGCAACCTGAATATGGACTCAGACCAGGTTGTTTTATTTCTTGATATTGACGGAACAATCTCTGAATTTCACCCAGATCCAGATAAAAGTATAATTCAACCTGAAATTATAAATATATTGGAAAATTTACAACAATATATTCAGCTGATATTAGTTACTGGTCGTTCTATTTTACAAGCACAAAAACTTATTCACCCTCTGCAATGGAATATCGCTGGATCACATGGTCTGGAATTAATCTATCAAGCTAATTTAAAGACATTAATCTCTTTAAATAAGTCGCAGCTACAAGCCCTAAAACAATATATTCAGGAACAGGCAGTTCAAATCCCTGATTTGCGGATCGAGGTTAAAGATTATTCTGTTGCACTACATTTTCGTGAACATCCTCAACTAGAAGATCGCGTACATGCTTTTGCGCTGGAATGTCTCAACCAGTTTTCCGACTTTGAGTTAAAAGCTGGCAAGTATGTTTTTGAACTGGTGCCCAAAGGCGCCAATAAAGGTTCAGCGATTCAACAGATTATTCAGCAATACCATCTCAATGATCATTATCCCATGTTTATTGGTGATGACCTGACCGATGAAGCCGGATTCAAAGTCATCAATGCCCTTCACGGCTGCTCAATCAAAGTAGGCCCTGGCCAGACCCTAGCACGGTACAGACTGGAAAACGTCTCTCAAGTTCAGGCCTTCCTGAAAGAATTTTTAAAGGTAATTGAAGTACAAGAACAACAACGATTGGAGAAATCACATGTCTAAACTCATTGTGTTATCAAACCGTGTGAATCTACCTAACCCAGAAAGTATGAAGGCTGGTGGATTGGCTGTTGCATTGCAGGATGCATTGCTAGATATAGGCGGTATCTGGGTTGGATGGAATGGCTCCAGAGTTGACCAGAACAAGGAACAGAAATTTCAGATTCTGAAACATCAGAATGTGGAATATCATACCAGTGCACTGAGCGAAGCCCAGTACCAGGGTTATTATTGTGGTTTTTCTAATAATGCCTTATGGCCGTTAATGCATGACCAGCATCAACGTGTTGAATATCAGCCGCAGGATTTTAAAACCTATAAAGATGTCAATTTGCGTTTTGCCAAACACCTGAAACAGGTGGCTTCACCACATGACATCATCTGGATTCATGATTATCATTTTCTGAGTGTTGCGCATTACTGTCGTAAATTAGGTATGCGCAACCGGATTGGGTTCTTCCTGCATATTCCTTTCCCCGAACTAAAACTTTGGCAAACGCTGCCTCCTTATCAGGAACTGGCCCGACATCTGGGAGATTTTGATGTCATCGGTCTGCAAACTCCACGCGATCAGGCCAACTGTATTGATTTCCTGGAACAGGTATTAAATATCCAGCATTGCAATGATGAAATCCTGAGTTATCAGTCTAAACGGATTTATGTGAAAGCTTATCCAATCGGTGTACACCCGGCGCAGATTCAGAAGCAGGCTGCTGAAAGCCAAGTCACTGACCTGCCCTTT
The DNA here is from genome assembly GCF_013418535.1 of Acinetobacter sp. YH12137. Classification (NCBI taxonomy): domain Bacteria; kingdom Pseudomonadati; phylum Pseudomonadota; class Gammaproteobacteria; order Moraxellales; family Moraxellaceae; genus Acinetobacter; species Acinetobacter sp. YH12137. The sequence continues at coordinate 50,474 of NZ_VPBW01000012.1, forward strand.
GATCTGGATAAAGCACATGCCCATAAGACCATTATTTCGGTTGACCGGATTGATTACAGTAAAGGGCTGCTGGAGAAAATTCATGCATTCCAGGAGTTGCTGGATGAACAGCCTGAATTTAAAAATCAGTTCCAGCAATTACAGATTGCCTGCCCATGTCGACTAGATGTGAACAGCTATAAAAAACTTTATGAACAGTTCCAGGCTGCGGTGCAGAATTTAAACCATCAGCATGGCAATGCAGACTGGCTGCCTTTTGACTGTAGCTATGACACTTTGGGTCATGAAGCCCTGATGCAGCTCTATCGTAAGGCGGATATTTGCTGGGTGAATTCAATCCGTGACGGGATGAATCTGGTCGCCAAAGAATATATTGCTGCGCAAGATCCATTAGATCCAGGCGTATTGATTCTGTCTAAATATGCCGGGGCTGCCGAGCAAATGAAGGAAGCCTTACTGGTCGATCCTTATGATCAGGACAGTATGGCCAAAGCCTTGAAAAGAGCCTTGCGTATGCCTAAGTCAGAACGTTTGGAACGTTACCGCTATTTACAGCAAGGCTTAAAGAATTTCGATATCATTCGCTGGCGTGATCAGTTCCTGTCGGACCTGAAAAAATCACAAAGCTTGCGAATTTATCGACCAGTGGCCAAAGGCATCTCGACCCAGTTCAATATGCATGCATAAGTCTGAAAAGCCCATAAAAAACAATAGCTTTATGCTGGTGTTTTATGGTCTAGGCCGGCAATAAGACCTTCTGCTTTTTCTGATTCTTTGTGACCGGCAGTCAGATGGTTCAGGATTACAATGCTCATTAAAGCAACTGCGATGACCGTAAATACTAAACGCAAGCCAATAATTTCACTACCGAAACCTACCAGCGCTGGTCCGATCAATGAACCGGTATAAGCAAATACCGATACATAAGATAATGCTACATGAGAAGCCATAGTTTTTTGACGGCCTGCACGAGAGAACATCAATGGAACAATGTTAGCACTACCTAGACCCAAGATCGCATAACCGGTTAAAACGACTTGCCATACTGGTGCAAAGATCACCATGAATAAGCCTGCTGCAGCCAGTAAAGCACTTAGTAAAATAGTGATTTTTTCACCCAAGCTTTGAATGATGAGATGACCGCTAAAACGTCCAAGAACCATTAAGCCAGCAAAGAAACTATAAGCCAAACCGGTATGCGCTGCAGGTACATTAAACTGGGTTGCCAGATAAATACCGCTCCAGTCCATTGCTGCACCTTCAGACAGGAAAGATACAAAACAGATCAGGCCAATACCTAAAATTGCGAATGTTGGTAGCGCTTTTTTCGCAGGTTTTGCTGTAGCTGTATTAGTTTCTTCTGTAGTTGATGACTGACCACCTAAGCAGAATGGAATTGCCAGCATCGCAATCGCAAGCAACATCACACTTACGACCAGTGTGCCAGTTAAAGGTGCCAGACCAAATCCCATTAACGTGGTCATGCCCAATACACCGACCAGACCACCCAAGCTACATACGCCATGGAAACCAGACATCAAGCTTTTATCCATGAGTTTTTCAATCTGGGCAGCCTGAATATTTACGGTTACCCCCAAGGCACCAGCACTGGCACCAAAGAAAAACAAGGTAATTGCCATCATCAAGCTGGTAGGACTAATCGCTAGCGCTGGCAAGATGAACAGAAATGCAGCCAGAATAACAGCCAGTACTGTACGGCAACCAAACTTACTTGCCATACGACCTGCCAATGGCATTGCCAGCATTGAGCCAACTCCGGCACATAGCAAAAGCAAACCAAAGTCAGCATGATTCAGTAATAAGCGCTGCTGCGCATAAGGAATTAATGGCGCCCAGGCAGCTGTACTAAAACCTAGACTAAAAAAACACAGTGCAGTGGCGATTTTCTGCCAGAGATACGGTGATGGAGACTGAAGACGAGAAATTAACTGTGAATTTAACATTGTCATTCCAAAAGAAAGAGCTCAGGCATCCATTACCGATCATCCATAGAAAAACCCCGCGGACTTATAGCTGAAAAATATAAGTAGCAGGGCTTAATTTGTGTGAATTATAAACAGAATTTTTCTAAATGAAATAGCTTTTAGAGATGAATTTTTAAATTTTTTACAAGTAATTGATTGTATAAAATTTATAATTTTATAGTTTTATTTGTATACGCTGATCGGTTTTTTCATTGCTTCCTGTAACTCAAGCTTTTGTAAAAAACAGGCGAAACCTTCAGCAACTTTTGACCGTAGACGGCTACTGGTTGTTACCCTTAATTGATTGGACCAGGTAATGTTGACTCCTGCCTGTTGTAAACGGCGAACAAAGTCGACATCTTCATGACAATCTAGCTGGCTAAATCCGTTAGAATTATTATATACACTTGTTTTAAAACATAAATTTGCACCATGAATATGCCGATGATCCATTTTGTCCTGATAGTGGCCTAAATATTTTAGTCGGGCTTCCAAGCTTAAATTTTTCCATTCGTCCACTTCAACGACCCCACAAATTGCGTCAGTGGGTTGGTGCTTCCACATGGCTTTGAACCAGTCTTCCTGTACACTTGAATCCGCATCAGTACAACAGATCCAGTCGCATCCTTGTTCAATTACTTTTTGAATTCCTAAATGACGGGTCTTACCCACCGAACGAAAATTACAACTAATGACTTCTATGCCCAGTTGCACCGCTTTGATCGCGGTTTGATCGGTACAACTGTCTAAGACAACTAAAATCTTAATCTCGGGAATATTTTCTGATGAACCAAGGTATTGATAAAATTCAAATTGTGCTTTTTTTAAGGCCAGCAGGCAGCGTTCTATATAGGCTTCTTCATTACAGGCAGGAATAACCACGCCAATTTTATTCATTTAAGGCCCTCTTGCTCTGCCACAGACTGTGGGCTATTCATCCAGACATCAATCAGAAAATCAGGTTCCTGTAGTTGTGAACACTTTCTATAAGGTAAGTGTGCATTTAGATGGTCATGAATATCATCACCAGTAAAGCTAAAACCTGAAATTGATGCCCGCCAGTGACAAGCCAGAATACAGCCTTCTGCATCAAGGGCGTGCTGCAGCCAGTGGGTCAATTTCTCTAAAGCGGCCTGATCCAGATAATATAAAACCTCACTCAGTACAATTAGCTGGAACTTACGCTCTGGCAAGTCTTCCGGAACAACGCCTTGGACAAAACTGACATGAGAATAATCTTGCAGACGTTGTTGCGCCAGCCGGATCGCTGTCGTATTGGCATCCAGACAGATGAGTTCTCCAGTATGAGGAGCCAGTTCCTGACTTAACATGCCATTACTACAACCGATTTCTATGGCAGATTCAAAATGCAGTTTGGGCAAGAGCGCTTTACAAATTTGACGTTTACGCTGTTCATACCAGCGCTGTTCATAATGCCATGGATCTCCATGGTTTAGGGCATACAGAGCATCAAAATAGGCATGATCATAGGTTGATTTACTGTTCATACAGATAAACCTCCCATGGCTGTAAAACACGCTCCAATGCATGTTCAGGAACAATCGGTGCCTGTTCTGTCGTCGGGTCATTCTCAATCTGACTTTTGAAACATCGTGCAGCTCGGGCTTTACATTTTAATTCTTCATCTGTCAGCCTGAGTTTGTGCGCAACAGTCCACGGAATTCTGGTATCTCCTGGTGTGGCCCAGTGCCACGCCCAGATTAGAACCTGAATATATGGTAACTGTAGCTCAGTCGCGAGTTGCTGGACGACCTGCCCGGTTATTTCATGATCTGGATGCCCATCATGAACAAAAGTCGTGACCAATACATCATTAGGCTGTAAATATGAATACAATTGCTGTTTGAGCAAGTCTCGCTGCTCAGCCACTTTTCCATCCTGAATATCCAAAGCAATCCGAAGAACTGGCTGTTCTAAGGACAATTCTTCGAGAGCCTGACGCGTTTCTGCTGGACGAATCTGGTTCAGTTCTTCTGGCGTATACAGACTCGAACCGGGATGGCTGGCCGTTCCATTAGTCACTGCAAACAGTACAATCTTATAGCCGAGTTTATCCAGACGTTGCATCAGTCCGCCACATCCCAGAATTTCATCATCCGGATGCGGTGCCACAATACAGACTCTGGCATCTGCAGGAATTACACTGGAAATATCAAATTCTGACATCTGTTGCAGTATTTCGCAGTTACGCCATTCTTCCACCCGTGTCCCCTCCCCATGGATCACACGATCTTCGACAACCTCATGTTTTAAAGTGCCCATAGTTCTTCCTCCTGTGCGCTTAGTTCTCCAATACGCTCAAGATCAAAAGCAGCATGGCTTTGACGGATAAATACCGGCAGATCTGCTGCGAGCTGGGCAAAATAAGAATTGGTACAATAAGGCGCTGCGCCAAGCGCTTTTCCAACCTGGTTGAGTACATTTAATGCAGTAGCTTCAACCTGCGCGCGCAAAGCCTGAATCTGAAGTTGATGAGGAAATTTAGGTTGCTGGTCTATCAATTCTGCAACCCGATAGAACAAAGCCTGGGTAGCTAAAAGATCACGGCTGATTTCACCCAGATACATAGCTTTATACATATGTGGTTTTCTTAACTGTTCTTGCTGCAGATATTCAGCAAGAGCTACTGTCGCACCATACCAGCAAGTGGCAACGCCTGCTGCTCCATGCCAGAATCCTACCCGATCCAGATAAGCATGTGGATCGGCAACTTTTTTGACAGGGACCTGATTAAATTCAAGCTGAGCCGTGGACGTATGCTGCATTCCCACAGCTTGCCAGACAGTATGGTCATGCTGAATACCGGGCTGCTGCATATCTACAATTAGCAATTGAGAGCGATTTTGTTCATCCCGATACGTCAGTAAACCTGACTCTACCCAGCCAGAAGCGGAACACCAGGTTTTGATGCCAGTCAGCTTGCCTTCATCTAGCTGCAATGGTTGAGGCCCTCCTTCTGCTGCCCAGACTGCCCAGAGCTGATGAGGATTTGCCGGAATATTTAATTCATGCAGAATTGCGAGTGCATCCAGATGCGACTCAAATATTTTTCCCAGGCTTAAATTGGTTGCCGAGATCTGGCTTAAAATTTGCCAGCGTTTTAAAGTTTCCCCTGATGCAGGAAAAGGAACCTGATCCGAAAGTTGCACCAGTTCCTTCAAAGTCGTTTGAATATTTTCTTTAGGTTCTAATGATGAATTTTTAAATCTTTCTAATATTGAACTGAGGTCCATAAAAGTGCTTCCTCAAAAATATCGATATTGTGGTCATTTGATGAAAGCCAGTTAAGGAAAAAGCCTTTTCATCTGTTTTAAACGGGTCATCAGTCCTAGTACCTTACGGCGTGCCATAATTTCTTCTTCACTAAAAGGCAACTCTTCTCTGAGTTGACTCATAGGTAGGTGGTTATGTTCGATCAGATAAATATCCTGCTCCCTGCTCCATTGCGCATTTTGCATCTGTGCCAGTAATTTTTTAGGATCTGGTCTCGCCATAAAAGTTTTATTCCTTGAAATAGAGAATAGAAGCCGAAGCTTCTATTCTCATGGTATTTATGCAGGAATAGTTTCTGAGATCAATTCACGCGCCCAAACACGGTGATTCATGATCAAGGTCTTGAAGCTATCTTGCACAGTATCGAATTGAGAATTTGCTAAAGTACCTTCATCACTAATCAGTTTTAGATCTTCAATCAGCTGACCTTTATCTCCCAAGAAGACAATCGGTTTCAGATGCTTATAAGCCTCAAGCAGATAGTGAGTCGCGATACCATCTTTCAGCACCATGTCATAGTTATCGCCATCGACAATAACCACAGCATCATAGGCAATTGACGGTTCAGCTTTCTGCATACCATCAGATGGGATCACTGTACCTTGCTGGCTCAGAACTGGTCCTGGACGAGGTGTTAACACATCAGCCACAGCACTCTCTGATTCAGCCCAAGCCTGTACAGCTTTAATACTGGCTTCATTGGCTTTGTCATGTGCCAGAATTGCGATTTTACGTGCCTTAATATCGGCAGGTTTAAACGCTTCAAAAGACAGGCGCTTAGAAATCAGAACATCAGGCAGTTTTGCGGCTTTTTTCTCAGCTGGGATTTCAATACCTAATTGATCCGCGACCTGTTGAGCCAGCGTCAAGTCAATATTGCACAGCACTTCGAGAACTTCACGTTCACGGATATTTTGGCGTTGCACTTTACTCAGTTCGAAGACATAGGCATCAATAATATGCTTCTGCTCATGCGGTGCCTGGCTTTGATAGAATAAACGAGCATGAGTGAAGTGATCGTTAAAGGACTCACTACGCTGGCGGATTTTATGACCGTCAATACGCTCCTGATAGCTTTCAAAACCACCTGCCTGAGTCGCACCTGGCGCTTCAGCTGGCCAGTTATCATCAATCGAGTTTGGTTCGTAGTTGGCCTGTCCGGTGTGAATAAGACGTTGATGCAGACCATCACGCTGATTGTTATGGAATGGGCACACCGGCTTATTAATTGGAATCTGATGGAAGTTTGGACCACCCAAGCGGCTCAGCTGAGTATCAGTATAAGAGAACAGTCGGGCCTGTAGTAGCGGGTCGTTGGTAAAGTCAATACCAGGAACCACGTGACCTGGACAGAAAGCAACCTGCTCAGTTTCACCGAAGAAATAATCAACATTACGGTTCAACACCATACGGCCAATTGGAGTCACTGGAACCAGTTCTTCCGGAATGATTTTGGTTGCATCCAGCAAGTCAAAATCAAATTTCATCTCATCTTCTTCAGGAACGATCTGTACGCCTAATTCCCATTCCGGGTAATTACCGGAAGCAATCGCTTCATACAGGTCACGACGATGGAAATCCGGATCCTTACCTGCCAGTTTTTGCGCTTCATCCCATACCAGCTGTGTCAAACCTTGTTTAGGCGTCCAGTGGAACTTCACAAAGACAGCTTTATTTTCGGCATTGATGAAACGGAAGGTATGCACCCCAAAACCTTGAATCGAGCGTAAATTACGTGGAATAGCACGATCCGACATTGCCCACATCACCGCATGTGCAGATTCAGGTACAAGAGAGACAAAGTCCCAGAAAGTATCATGTGCTGACGCACCTGATGGAATCTCGGTTTGTGGTTCAGGTTTCAGCGCATGGACAAAATCAGGGAACTTGATGCCATCCTGAATAAAGAATACTGGCGCATCGTTGGCCACCAGGTCAAAGTTACCTTCATCCGTATAAAACTTAGTCGCAAAACCACGAATATCACGTACCGTATCTGCTGAACCGCGAGGACCTTGTACTGTAGAGAATCGAACAAAGACTGGAGTCTGGGCACCGGTATTGGTTAGAAACCCGGCTTTAGTCCATTTTTCATTGCCTGGATAAGCTTCAAAAAAACCATGTGCCCCAACACCACGTGCATGCACAATTCGCTCTGGAATACGCTCATGATCAAAATGGGTAATCTTTTCACGGAGAATAAAATCCTCCATTAAAGTTGCCCCACGAACACCCGCTTTTAGACTGTTCTGGTTATCCGAAATTTTGACACCTTGGTTAGTAGTCAGTGTCTGTTCGGTGGAGTCACTACGATATGCATCAAGCTGCTCACTTTTTTTATTGGTATTCTGCTTATCTAAACCATTTTTACCTGCGGCTGGACTGTTCGCCTTAATTTTCATGACATTTTCCTTGCTGATCTTGAGTTTAGTGAAGTCTTTTTTTGCCTATCTCAAATTCGCTTGAGTTTTATTCAACATCTTGGCGTTTTTACAGAAAAATAAAGTTCCACTTTTATCTGCATGCGGTGAGCTGTTGCTGAGTATGAAAATCTTTTTATTGATTTCGTCTGTATCCCTAACATAACGAGATTTGACGAATACATTGCTGAGTCTTTGTAGTGGCTTGTTTAATAAAGGCACAGTTCTGTTATTTTTCTTAACCACACAGTTTTCTTGCCGAGTAACGATCACAAAGTTCGAAAAATTTAAAGCTGATAGTTTTTACTAAAAGATAAAATCATGAAATAAAGGCTTAATCATCTAAAAATGAAAACAAGTTTTTAAAAAACTGATCCAGACATTTGAGTTTTATAAGGCAAAATTAATTTCTTTATACAGTTACAATCCTGTCACCAGGCTATACAGAACGCCTATACTTATATCTTTGCCCGTCCTATAAACTATATAACTCAGAAGTACTTAAAATTATTTCCACATATAAATAGTGGCAAAAATCTATTTCATATAAAAGGTCATGCTGCCAAGATTTCCTATCTTTTCAGCCATGACTGGCAAACTTCTATTTTAAAAGATATCTCTCTACAAAATTGTTAAGGAGTAAAACATGGGCTCTTCAGAAAAAAATGCTAAAGCTATGAAAATTGATATTGGTATTTCTTACGAAGACCGTGCCAAAATCGTCGAAGGTCTATCTAAATTATTGGCAGACAGCTATACCCTCTATTTAATGACCCACAACTTTCACTGGAATGTCACCGGACCACAGTTCAATAGTCTGCACAGCATGTTTATGACCCAATATACCGAACAGTGGAATGCTCTTGATCTGATTGCAGAACGTATCCGGGCCTTAGGCTTTGCCGCACCCGGCACTTACCAGCAATTTGTTAAGCTGACTGCTATTAAAGAAGTAGAAGGTGTACCAGATGCCCAAGAAATGTTGCGTTTATTGGTAAATGCTCATGAAACGGTAGCTCGTACCGCACGCAATCTTTTTGAAGTTGTTGATGAAGTCAACGATCAACCGACTGCAGATTTAATCACGCAACGTCTTGATGTGCATGAAAAAACAGCCTGGATGTTAAGAAGTACTTTAGAGTAATTAACTTTTCTCATTGAGAAAATAACTGTAAAATCAGAAAATTAGCTTTTTCTAGAACAAATAAGTGCTCAAATTTAAGTCATATCCTTTTGAGCACTTATTTATCTCACCTTCCACCCTATAGTGAAGGCTTTGAAAAATAAATATTTACCTTTTAAGAAATTATTTTTTAATCAATAAATCTTTATTTATTATCTATTTAATTATATTAGCTTAGATAGGGAATTTGGCTTTTAAATAAAAATTTCTTATATTATAAAAATATAATTTTTACTAAATCAGCATTTAATCACTTTTTTTGATCTCAGTCTTTTTCCATATCTTTTAAATATATTGAACAAATGGACCAAACCATTTCTGCTTACAAAATAAGCAACAGATTAAGCTTCAAAAATGCTTACAAACTGAATATTATTCATCTAAAATAGAGAACCACATCACATAATATAATTATTGAAATATATTGTATACATTTTGTATTTCTGAAAGATTCAGGGGATTAAGTTATGAGTGTTCAAAAGCTGCTCATTTCACTCAAACTTAATTTACGTAAATTGATTTTAATCCTTTTACTTGTGAGTCTGGTGATTCTTTTTTCAATTACATTGATTGTGAGCAATGTAATTCACCGACAGCAACTGATTAATAATTCTCTTGCAACTAATTATGAGTATGCAGCTAAAGTTGCTTCTATTTCTGATTTATATTTTAAAAATATATTTAATGATTTAAGCCTCAGTGCCAATATTATTAAGAATGGCTTTCATAATGAGCAGTTATTAAAAACTGAATTAAACAGATTGATTCAACAATCTAATTCTTTTAGCAGTGTTTTGATCAGCGATGCAGATGGTCATGTCATCGAATATGCGCCTGAAATCTTGAAATTAGATAAAGTTGCGATTATCCGGTCTTTGGGCTTTAGCAAATCACTCGAATCAAAGAAGCCTTATATTTCCTCACCCTATTATTCATTAAAAGGTAATCTGGTCGTCCTGGTTAGTTTTCCCATCTTTGATCAGAATAATAAATACCAAGGCTTTATTGCAGGGTTTATCTATTTACATGAAGAATCCTTATTAAAGACACTTTTAAGCGAAAATTATGGTTATAAAAATAGCTACTTATATGTTTTTGATAAAGAACATAAAATTATTTATCATCCAGAAAGAGAGAGAATTGGAAAAACATTCCAACACAATACCGGTTTAGCTTATATGGAGTCTCATAGCTCAGGTAAAATAAAATTAAACAACGATATGGGAGTTAGCGAACTAGCAGGTTTTGCAAAAATTCCTACGACTAACTGGACCGTGGTGTTTCAGCAGCCTACAGAAGATTTATTCGCCCAAGCCCGTCTTCTCGCCTACAAAGTGATTGGCACAATTTTTGTTATCTATATTATTATCTTTTTAATCATCTGGCGTATTTCAAAATTTATTACCTCTCCATTAAATGATCTTGCCAAAATGGCAAGTCATTTGAATGATCCAGGTATCACTGAAAAGATTAATCATATTACGCCTTGGTATTTTGAAGTTTTTAAATTCAAGAGATCCCTATTATCTAGTGTAAACGTTTTTAATCAGGAGATTGAAGAACTTAAACAGGATACTTTAACCGATCCTTTAACCGGCTTTTATAATCGTCGTGGCTTTGAACTATTTTTAAATGATTTAATTAGCAATAAAACTTATTTTGCTGTGGTGGTTTTGGATATTGACTATTTCAAGAAAATTAATGATCGTCATGGGCATGATATGGGTGATGTGGTATTAACCAAAGTTGCCGGATTTATTCGGGCAAGTTTTCGCGAACAGGATATTTGCTGTCGCGTTGGTGGTGAAGAATTTATTATTCTTGCGCCAGTCAAAGAGATTTCACAAGCCTCTAAAATTGCTGAAAGATTAAGACATAAACTGGCATCGACTTATTTACTTGAAGTTGGTGTAGTGACTGCCTCACTCGGTATTGCACACTGGCCTTTAACTTCTTCCGATATTAAAGAAGTTTTAAAACAAGCAGATACGAATTTATATCAAGCCAAACATTTAGGGAGAAATCGTGTGGTGACAGGTGAAAAAAGTGCCTAGTAATAATATTTTTATACAGTTATTAAGTAGATAATTTAAATATATTATTTTGTTATTGTGTTATGGGGTTTAGATCTTTTATTCAAAAAAACAGTATAATTTCTCTAATACTTCTAGGTTTATATAGAGGTTTATACTTAAGGATACAATATGACTTCTTTTTATAATGGAGGCACCAGCCAAGAGATTTTTAATCTGATTGGTCAAGCTGCTGCCTTAGAGGATATCATAGATGCGATTACCGTATGGTTAGGGGACAAAATCCCGGATGCACTGGTATCTGTCATGTTGTATTCGGAACAGGAACAAACGCTTAATTTAATAAAAGAACCAGCCTATTTTTCCAGAGAATATGTAGAAGCTTCAAAAGATCTAAAAATCGGCCCGAATGTTGGCGCTTGTGGTGCAGCTGCATATCATCGTCGTTTAGTGGTCTGTGAGGATTTACTCAATGATCCGAACTGGGTCGCATATAAAGATCTGGTTAAACAAAATGGTTTAAGAGCCTGCTGGTCGGTACCAATTGCCAACGGGAGTGGCAAACTTTTTGGCTCTTTTGGTACTTATTATCGTTCGATCAAGTCTCCTACTCCCAATGAAATTGACCTGCTGCAATATGCAGCTTCGCTGATCGCCTTAACCTTTGAGCTGTATGAAGAACGCAAAAAACGAAATCAGCTCAAAGATAAATATCAGTCATTTTTCTCTTTTCATCCCGATGCAATTTTTGAGCACAATCTGGATGGCAATATTGTAGATGCCAATCTGGCCACCAAATTTTTTAACGAAGTTGGTGTTAAATCGCATATCGGAACTAAAATTGATCATTTTATTGAACCTGAACATCGCCCTCTTGCCTTAGAAGCCTTTGAGCAGGCCAAGCATGGTCTGACTGGACACCTTGAAGTTCAGGCACATAACTCGGCAGGACAGAAATACTGGCTCGATTTAACTTTTTTGCCAATTAAAGTGAATGGTGAAATTGTCGGTATTTTTAGCGTGGCACGCGATATAACTGAACGCTATCAAAACAATGAAATGCTGAGATTAATGAAACGTAGTGTCGATGCAAATCCGCATGGCATTATTTTAACTTCGGCAGAAAATGACCAGCCTATTGAATATGTTAATCCGGCCTTTGAGCAGATTACCGGTTATAGCCTGGAAGAACTCAAAGGAAAAAATTGCCGCATCTTGCAGGGACCTGATACTTCCGCGGAAAGCGTCCAGCAAATCAGCGAAGCCATTCAGAATAAATCTGAAATCAAGATTGTCCTGAAAAATTATCGTAAGGATGGACACTGGTTCTGGAACAAGCTGAATCTCGGCCCGGTCTTTGATGATAATCATAAATGCACTCATTTTATTGCCATTCAACAGGATGTGAGTCAGCATGTTGCCCAGCAAGAACTAATCGCTTATCAGGAATCACATGACCATTTAACCGGCTTTATCAACAATAAGCTGTTTGAAGAAGTGGTTCAGGAAAAACTGCATCTAGCGCAGAGTGGTTCTGCAAATCTAGTGCTTTTATATCTGGATCTGGATGATTTTGAACCTTTGAATCAAAGCCTCGGTCATGATATTGGCGATAAAATTTTAAAACTAGTGGGCAATCGTCTGAGCCAAAACCTGGAGCCGGAAGATGTAATTTCCAGATTTTCAGGAGATGAGTTTGCAATTTTATTAACTCAAATGACTGATCTCAAGCAAGTCGCTGTACGTGCCGAAGAAATCATCGCGGGATTATCTCAACCTTTCCATGTGGATGGCTATGATATTCACCTGAGTGCCAGTATTGGTGTCGCTGATGCTGATCCAGACATTAAATGTGTTAAGCAGTTTATCAATGCTGCTAAAGATGCCATGCGTGACGCCAATGCCGAAGGGGGTAATACTTGGCACTGGTATAATTTCACGAAAGAGCCTTTACCGAAGGTAGATTATGTACAGCTTCGTCATGAACTGATGGTCGCGCTGCATGAACAGCAATTTAAACTGTTTTATCAGCCAATTCTGGACAGTGAAACGGGTAAGGTCAAATGTCTGGAAGCTTTGATCCGCTGGCAACATCCAGAAAAAGGCTTTATTTCTCCTGCCGATTTTATTCCTTTTGCAGAAAGGACCGGTCAAATCGTCTCGATCGGCGAATGGGTACTCAGACAGGCTTGTGAGGAAGTCAAAGCCTGGAATATGCAGCATGAGACTCAAATTTCGGTTGCCATCAATCTATCTCCTTTACAGTTTAAAAGAAGCGGGTTCCTGAGCGATCTACAGCAATTATTAGCAGAAATTGAATTCCCACATGAGTTACTAAAACTGGAAGTAACTGAAAGTATGTTGATTGCTAGCGGTGATAAGTCGATTGAGATCTTAAAAAATGTCCGGGCTTTGGGTATTAAAGTGTCGGTAGATGACTTTGGCACTGGTTATTCGAGTTTAAGTTATTTACGTAGTCTTCCGATCGATGAGATCAAACTGGATCGTAGCTTTGTACAGCATTTACCCGGCAATGCACGAGATGAGGCAATTATTGAAGCCATGATTACCCTAGCGCATAAGCTGGATCTGGAAGTTGTTGCGGAAGGAATTGAGAATCCTGAACAGGCTGAGTGTTTAAAATCACATCATTGTGATTATCTGCAAGGTTTTTACTATGCAAAACCTGCCCAGCTCAATCAGCTAGAGTTAATCAGTTCCTGATTAATGTTCCCTGTTTGAGCTGTACAGTTTCAGCTTCTAAGTAAGCTAACTCTTCTAAATGATGCGTCACATAAATCATGGGTAGATTTAGCTCGTCTTTGATCCGTTTTAGGAAGGGTAAAATCTGTTGTTTTAACTGTTGATCCAGTCCCGTTAAAGGTTCATCCAGCAACAATAGATTCGGTGAAGACAGTAATGCTCGGCCAATAGAAACGCGCTGCGCTTCTCCACCTGAGAGCTGGTGTGCTCTACGATATATTAAAGGTTTTAATTCTAATAATTCTACGATGTCTTCAAACTGGAATTTTCGATCTGCTCTAGATACCAGTTTTTCTGCATAACATAGGTTCTGCTGCACATTCATATGTGGAAACAGCAAAGCATTCTGGAAAACTAATGCAATCTTGCGCTGATGCATTGGAATATTAATTTTCTTTTCTGTATTGATTAAATCCTGATGTTTAAACTGAATATATCCTTGATCAGGTTTTAATAGCCCGACAATATTTTTGAGTAAAGTACTTTTTCCACTCCCAGATGCACCGACAATCCCTAATAGTTGCTGCGACATTTCCAGTTTAATATTTAACCCAAAATCGGCTTGTTGATATTGAAAATCACATTTCAACATTTCAGCCTCCCAATTTCCGTTGATAGTTTTGCAAAATAAAATAATTGGCAATTAAGGCAGTAAATGCCAAGAAAATAGACAATGTCACCAGACGCATCGCCATTTCTTCACCATTTGGTTGTTGCAGTAAGGAATAAATTGCGATGGGAATAGTGCGGGTTTCATCCGGAATATTTCCCACAAAAGTAATGGTGGCACCAAACTCACCCAGACTGCGGCTAAAACATAAGATGCTGCCAATCAGCATACCGGGAATCGCCAGAGGTAAATTGATACTCCAAAACACTTTCCACGGTGCTGCTCCCAATGAACCTGCGATATGTTCGAGTTGCTGGTTCATAAGCTGAAATGACAAACGTATCGGTTGCACCATCAGCGGAAATGCCACAATCATCGAGGCCAATACCGCCCCTTTCCAGTTAAATGCCAGTTGCAACCCGAGTGTATTGAGATATTGGCCAATCATGCCTTGATTACCAAACAGTATCAGAAGCAGATAACCCAAAACCACAGGTGGCAGCACCATCGGCAATTGCAAACATGCTTCGACCAGAAACTTAAGCCGAAATTCATATCTGGCCAAAACCCAAGCCAATGCTACTGCAAAAGGTAAACAGAATAAGGTAGCAAAGCTGGCCACCTTGGCAGACAGGTAGAGCGCACTGAGTTCTTCTGGACTTAACATCTTGCAGTTATTTCTCCAGCCATTGTCTAGGGGTTCAGCCTAAATCCATATTTTTGAAAGATGGCTTTAGCCTGCACGCTTTTTTGTATAAATTGTTCAAATTGCACTGCTTCTTTATTCTGCACACCTTGCCGTGTCAAAGCTAAAGGATAAATAATCGGACTATGTAAATTTGCTGGGAAAGTACCGATGATTTTTACTTTTCGGCTGATCAAGGCATCAGTTTTATAGACAATCCCAACTTCACATTCACCGCGTTCTACAAAAGCCAAAGCCGAGCGCACATCATCCGTTCCAACAATTCGTCCTTTTAAGCCATTTAACCAGTTCAGTTTGGTCAGACTTTGCCTGGCATATTTTCCGGCAGGCACTGATTCCATTTGCCCGGTACATACATAACCTTTAAAGGACTGGGCAAAATTAAAACTGGACTGGGGTTTAAAATGAATATTCAGATGTTTCGGGCTGATCGCCACTAACTGATTTAACAGGATGGGATGAACTGAACTGGAATTTATAAGTTTCTTGTGTACCAGATAATTCATCCAATCCTGATCAGCTGAAAAGTATAGATCACTACTAGCTCCTGCTTCGATCTGTTTGGCTAAAGCAGAAGATGCACCAAATACGGAAATAATCTTAGTTTGTGGATGTTGGGCTTGGTAAATCCTGGAAATTTCGGTCACAGCATTATTTAGACTCGCTGCGGCGTAAACCTTCACTGTTCCTGCATGGACTGAGGAAAACATCATGGCAATGCACATGGATAAAAACAGAGATTTTTTCATGTGCATCTACCCTTATCAGTGAATAAATAAGCCTTGAACAAGATCCCCTTCTTTCAGGCTTTTTCCTGCCGGAATGCGAACCAGACAATTGGCCTGCATGAGATTGCTCAGCATATGTGATTGCTGTTTGGACAGACTTTTAACTCGTAAAACCGACTGCTCAAAGCTGGCAGACATTCTTAAAAAGCGCTCTCTGGCATTCATTTTCAGATCATGGGTGAGTACAGCATTAAACCAGTTCGGCTGAGATTTGTGTCCTTGTAAGGCATTTAATAAAGTTGCGGTGTAGATCTGCATGCCCACATACACTGCTGCGGGATTGCCTGGCAACCCCAGCAGATAACAATGTGAACTATCATTGCGCTGTAGCTGGGCAAAGAACATCGGCTTGCCCGGCTTCTGTTTTACTTTCCAGAATATCTGGTCGAAACCTAAATTTAGTGCTACAGGCCGAATGAAATCATAATCTCCGACAGATACACCGCCCGTGGTTAAAATCAGGTCATGGCTTGCTGATAATTCTTGAATGAGATCCCATACTGCCGCTTCAGTATCTGCAACATGAAAAATCTCAACCTGCTGCCCAGCTTGCTGAAACCAGGCTTCAATCAGGGGACCGTTGGCATCAAAAATTTTACCCGCTGCAAAATCCTCGATACTTTCAGCAACTTCATCACCTGTAATGACCACAGCCACTTTAGGATATTGAAAAACCTTAACAGTATTGATCCCCGCCATGCTTAAAGAGGCAATTGCACCGACTGACAGCTGCTGACCTTTATTGGCCAATAATTGCCCGACTGAAATTTCTTCGCCCACATCGCGAATATCGGCATGAGCGCTGAGCTGTTCCATAATTTTGATTTTGGATGAATCAATCACTTGAACAATTTCCTGACGTGCGACCGTAGTAGTCCCAAGCGGAATTTTAGCGCCAGTAAAAATCCTGACTGCCTGACCATCCTGAAGTTGCAGTTCACCCTGTTGTCCCGCCCGAATTTCACCGATAAGCTGAAACTCACTTTCTGGTTCAATTGCAGCTTGGGTACACAGTGCATAACCATCTACGGCACTTTGCGAAAATAACGGTAAATTAATCCCAGAATAAATATCTTCTGCTAGATAACGATTTAGGGCTTGGTTTAACTTCAGTCGTTCAGTTGCTAACACTTGAGTATGCTGCAAAATTAATTCTAAAGCTTGATCGACTGTAATCAGACCATGTTCTGCTCCGCATCCAGACATTATTGATAACCGCCTTGATGTGGAATATTTTTTTGCACATCAAATAAATGTACCAACGCTGGTAGTATAGCAATTAAAGATTCTTTAGCCCCTTGTCGGCTGCCCGGTAAAGTCATTACCAAACTGTTATCAATATAGCCCGCAACGCCACGACTTAAAGCTGCATACGGCGTGCGTTTCTGGCCGAAACTGCGTGAAGCTTCCATGAGTCCAGGAATTTCCCGTTTCAGTAAAGGCTGTAAAGTTTCAACTGTTAGATCTTTAGGACCTAAGCCTGTTCCACCTACAGTCAGGATCAATGGATAGTCATTTTTTTGTTGATGAACCAATGCCAATAACTGTTCAGGATCATCTGGAATCACTTGATAGGCTATATTTTCAAAATTGGCTTCTTGTAATATTTCCAGAACATTTTGCCCTGCTGTATCCGTTTTTTTACCGGCAGCGACTGTATCTGAAAGCACAATGATAGATGCTGGCAATGCTTCTTTTAAAACACGGGCAAAATGCGATTTACCGCCTTTTTTCTTTTGTAATTTACATTGATCCAGACATAAGTCTTCCGGTTCACAATGTGGTTTGAGCATGTCATAGAGGGTCAATCCAGCCAGACTAACGGCAGTCAAGGCTTCCATTTCCACACCGGTTGGACCAATAGTCTCTACTGTGGCAATAATTTCGACATGCGCATCAAACAGTTCATATTCCACATCTGCGCGATAAATTGGTAAGGGATGACAAAGTGGAATCAGTTCATCGGTTCGTTTAGCCCCTAAAATTCCGGCAATGCGAGCTGTCTTTAGTGCATCACCCTTTTCCGTATTGCCATTCCGTAATAATTCAATGCAATGTGGCGGTGCATGCAGAATCCCTGTAGCTACTGCAGTCCGATAACTTTCTGCTTTCATCCCGACATTTTTCATTGCATGTTCCTATAGTTCATTTCTTCTTAAAACGTGTGTCTGTTCTGACTTATATCGGCCATTGATAGATGAATGGCATATTTTCTTTGGCATGATGGCAATGTTGATGCGTCTCATCTGAATGTTCTGAATGACGATGCGTATGAGTAATTTCTACATCTTTACGGATACAACACCCCTCAACATATTGACTGCTGCCATCCATATAAAACTCTTCTTTCCAGACTGGCACCTCATGTTTGACCCGCTCTACTGCTTCCTCACAAGCAGCAAAAGCTTCACGTCGATGTGCAGCATAAGCAATTGCAATAATGGCTTTTTCACCAATATCTAGTGCCCCAATTCGATGAATCACCCGCACATAGGACACGCCGTATTTGGCCTGGATTTCTTGTTCAATCTGGCGAATCATTTTTTCTGCAACAGGTGTATAGGCCGTATATTTCAGTGCCTTGACTGCTTTACCTTCATGGTGATTACGTACCGTTCCGATAAATACGCCGACTCCACCACATTCAGGAAAAGACTGGATCGGATCAAAACTTTCCAGATCTAAAGCAGTATCTTGGATCCGGGATATCTGTTTGAATTTGCTCATTTCAGCCTCCTGCGACAGGTGACAACAGCACCAAAGTACTGTCAGCATGAAGAGGTGTCTGACGTGAAATGATATCTTCACCGATGGCACAGGCACAGCGTTCAATCATGCCAAATGCATCAGGATAATCTTGTCCCACCTGATTCAAAACTTCAGATACGGTACTTTGAGATTTGCAGATAATTTCGAGATCTTGCGGTAACTGTCGCTCTACCGCACCGAAGGCTTCAATTCTGATTCTGATCTGTGACATCTTAGCCTCCTATCATGTGCATACTAATTTTGCGGCTGTTTTGATTCATACTTTGATTTTTTAAACGCTGCTCTATGGCATGAAAGCCCTGTTCTTTGTTCCAGATATATCGGGATAAAGCACCATACAAATTCAACTCACTTAGAGCTACAGATGCATTTAGTGATTTGATTTCCTTTCTAAGATTCAAACCTTGAGGTGC
The DNA here is from genome assembly GCF_013418535.1 of Acinetobacter sp. YH12137. Lineage (NCBI taxonomy): Bacteria > Pseudomonadati > Pseudomonadota > Gammaproteobacteria > Moraxellales > Moraxellaceae > Acinetobacter > Acinetobacter sp. YH12137. The sequence goes on from NZ_VPBW01000012.1 coordinate 69,438, forward strand.
AAACAGGCAGTTATAAAATTCACCTTGTGCAGTCAATCGCAAGCGGTCGCAGCTGCCACAAAATGAATTGGTAATGGTTGAAATAATTCCAATCGGATGGCCATCAATCAGATACTGGCGTGCGGGTTCCGAAGCTGATTGGGCAGAATTATTAGTTTTTTGAGTGAGCGTAAATTCAGTCGCCAAAGTTTCTAAAATGTATTGTTCACTGACTACATGCTCAGTAGACCAATGGTGATCACCATCAAGTGGCATAAATTCGATAAAGCGCAGGACAATGTTTTGCTGAACTGACCAGCGCGCCAATGGCAGGATCTGATCATCATTGATACCCTGCATCAATACGGTATTGATCTTAATCGGTAATCCAGCGACTTGTGCTGCCTGAATTCCTTCCAGCACAGGTGCCAAATCTTTTTGAGTCAGCTGTTTAAACTGATCAGCATCCAGACTGTCCAAACTAATATTCAGGTCATCCAGTCCCGCCTGCTTTAAGGCCTGTGCATATTGTTTTAAGTAATGCGCATTCGTAGTCATGGAAATGCGTTGTAGTCCCAGCTTTTTCAGCGCTTGCAGTTGTTCAACAAAATGCACTACGCCCTGACGCATTAACGGCTCACCACCAGTAATGCGGATATACTGGATGCCATGACGCACCATAAAATCGCAAAATTGATACAGCTCTTCAAAACTGAGCAGATCGTGTTTTTTCATCCATTCAGGATGTTCAGGCATACAATAAACACATTTGAAATTGCAGCGATCGGTCACTGAAATCCTTAGCTTGCGCTTGCCACGACCGAATTGATCGACAAACAAGGCATCATTTTTAAGCTGTGTCATCATATTCATGTTGAACATCCATCTTCAGGCATTGGGTGGGTTGTTGCACACATGCGGTGCGCGAAACTCAAATCGCCCAATCTTGTAATAATTAGAATTGCAATAAGTGTTCCAACTTTGTGCCAAAAGCAAAATATTCAGTTTTTAGTGCAGAAATTTGAGCTGTTGATACTGTTGCAGTTCATCCAGCGAGTTAATACTGTGAAAAAATAGCGCACGATTTTTAAAACGTGCCACTTGTGCGTGCAAATCAGCAAAACAGTGTCTAAGACTGCGCTGTTCCTGTTCAAGATGTAAGTTCAGGGTTGCCAGACTGCTGCGTTTGACCAGACAAAATGGATAAAGTGGCTTGCCGTTAATTTCCACATAGGCCACTTCAGCCAGACTATTTTTGGCTAGAGCCTGGTGTAACTTGAGCAATACTTTGGAAGGAATATAAGTTAGGTCACAAGGGACAAACAGTACATAATCCGACTGCACATGCGACCAGGCACTTTTCATGCCCATTAACGGCCCCTGAAAGCCCGGCTCATCATCTTGATAATAATGAACACTGGGAATAAGTTTCTGGTAAATGGAATAGTCGCGATGGCTGTTAATCCAGACCTGTGCAACATTCGATTTCAGCTGTTGGTGAATCTTGATCAGCTGAATCTGGTCATCGAATTTCTGCAACAGTTTGTTGATGCCATTCATGCGTCTTGCCTGTCCACCCGCCAGGATCACCAGATCAGTACGCGGATAGGCTGTTTTATTATTTTCTCTCTCGGCTCCTTTTTTCATTCTACCGTCTCCAATTGACATGTTTTAATCAGGCCACGGATTTCAGGTAAACACGAACCACAATTCCCTCCGGCTTTTAAACATGCGGTCACCTGTTTTTCATCCGTAATATTTTTAGTTTTAATGGTTTCAATGATGCGGTTTTTACCGACTTTAAAACAGCTACACACCAGTGGACCTTCATTATTTGCCATCGACATCGGCTGTCCGGCAAGTAGAGCCTTACGGTGCATAGCACTTAAACGTTCACGTTTAAACAGACTTGCCACCCAGTCGCGGTCCGGCAATAAGGCCTTCGGTGCAATATATAGACTGGCAATCACATGACCATCCTGAAGTATCACGCTATGACTGATATGGGCGGTCTGATCTTCAAGATTCAGCCATTCAAAACTTTCATCCTGAAATGGCAATAATTCTTTTAAATGCTCAGTGGTATAGCTAAATTTCTTCCGGTCTGCCAGTTCATAACGTATTGCCTTGCTGGTAGTGATTTTAGTCCACCACACGGTAGCTTCAATCGACGGCTGTACGATTTTTTCAAAGCCTTGACGCACATAAAATACGCCTTGCCACTGGCTATAAAATGGATGGATGATGACCGGAGTATGCTTGAACTCAGGTTCACCCGAAATGGCATCCACTACCGGATTTACTACCTTGCCGATCCGGGCATCGGATGCGACCTGATCATTCCAGTGAATCGGGGCAAAGACCTGTCCACGGCGGATATTGTCACTGACAGTCGCACGCAAGACACAATTGCCCCACTGCGATTTCACCTCAACCAATTCACCATCCTGAATCCCATATTTCAAGGCATCATGTGGATGAATTTCACAATACGGCTCAGCACGATGGGTACTTAAATTGGCAGAGAGACCGGTACGGCTCATGGTATGCCATTGGTCACGAATCCGGCCAGTATTCAAAATTAAAGGATATTCACTAGAGGTTTGATGAACCGGATTGACCGCTGAAATTGCAATGAATTTGGCTTTGCCATCTGCATGGCTATACTGGCCTTCGCTATAGAGTCGAGCTACTGAATCTTTTGCCTGATCTTTTCTCCATACTGGCCACTGTACCGGTTTCAGTTCATCATATTCAGCTAGGCTTAAATCGGTTAGGCCTTTTAAATTAAAATAGCGGAAATATGAGGTGTCTGTAGGTTTATGCAGTTCGGCATTCTGATAGGCAGAAAGCCCTGCATGCTCCTTAAAGATTTCATAACTATTCTGGAAATCGAAGCCATTAAAGCCCATGTGTTTTGCCACTTGAGCAATGGCCCACCAGTCCGCTTTGGCTTCACCCGGTGCATCCAAAAATGCATGCTGACGTGAAATACGACGTTCCGAATTGGTCACGGTGCCATCTTTTTCACCCCAACCTAAAGCGGGTAACAAGACATCAGCATATTGTGTGGTATCCGTGTCCTGACAGATATCAGACACCACCACGAATTCACATTTGTCCAGGGCACGTTTAACCTGATCGGCATCTGGTAAGCTGACTACCGGATTAGTTGCCATAATCCAGATCGCTTTAATCTTGCCACTTTCAACGGCTTGGAATAAATCGACTGCTTTGAGGCCAACCTGAGTCGCGATGGTTGGACTTTGCCAGAAGCTTTGTACCAACTGCTGATGTCCCGAATTTTCTAAATCCAGATGTGCAGCCAGCATATTGGCCAGACCACCGACTTCACGCCCTCCCATCGCATTTGGCTGACCGGTCATGGAAAATGGCGCTGCACCGAGTTTGCCGATTTTACCGGTGAGCAAATGACAGTTAATAATACTGTTGGCTTTATTCACCCCTTGCGAAGACTGATTGACCCCCATTGAAAATAGAGTCATGACTTTTTCAGTTTGAGCAAATTTCTGATAAAAAGTTTGCAGTTTCTCGACAGCAATACCGGTACGTTGAGCAACTTCTTCAATCGAAGACTCAGCTTCACTTTGTACTAAGGCTTGCTCCAAGCCTTGTGTATGTTGAGCAATAAAGTCTTGGTCTGCGTAACCATTTTTCCAGAGGTACTGCAACAAGCCATTAAACAACGCCACATCCTGCCCCGGCAGAATTGGCAAATGCAAATCTGCTGCTTCACAGGTACTGGTAAAACGCGGATCAACCACGACCACAAACAGGTCGCGCTGTTCCTTGGCTTTCATAATGCGCTGATACAGCACTGGATGACACCAAGCGGTATTGGAACCGACCAGTACCACCATGTCAGTATGTTCGAAATCTTCGTAGCTGGCTGGGACCAAATCTTCGCCAAAGGCACGTTTATGTGACGCAACCGCAGAGGACATGCACAGGCGTGAATTGGTATCAATATTCGCCGTACCAAGATAGCCTTTAACGAATTTATTCACCACGTAATAATCTTCGGTCAGCAACTGACCTGAGACATAAAACGCGATACTGTCTCGGCCATATTGATCAATACATTGCTGGAATTTATTGGCAATGGACGAAACTGCAGTATCCCAACTCGTGACTTCACGCTGATCTTTCCGACCCAGCATTGGCTGCAGTAAACGAGTTTCAAGTCCTAGGGTATCGGCCAAATTACTGCCTTTAATACACAGCTTACCGTAATTAGAAGGATGATTGGCATCGCCTTCAACAGTCACTTTCGGACCTGATGTGGTCGGCGTTACATGTGCAGTCACACCACAACCCACGCCACAATATGGGCACGTGGTCTGTGTAGTTTTAGTTTTTAATTCTGTGGAGCTAGGCAGTTTCACCACTGGGATACTATTCATTGCTGCTGTGCTCCTAAATTATCTAAGTTCACGTAATTCCGATTTTTATCTTGGCTTTATTTGAAATACGAAATTTGTGTAAGCATTCACTATCGTGAGGTGGCATGGATGCCACCGATTCCCATCATTACAGGACGTAATGTATGGGAATCCAAGATTTTTGTTACTTTTGATCTTTCAAAAGTAAGGGAATGCCTACACGTAAACAGTCGCTTCAGCGCTTCAGGTGAGGCTGTGACGACCCTAATGAAGTACTAATTACAGAGAACTAATTAGCCTGCTTTCTTTAATGCAAAATCCCGACCAAAAAGCAGCTTATTACGAATCGTTGCAATTGGGGTTTGATCTGCAATCAACTCGGCATACCAGGCACCATCCTCAGTATCGCCAAACAGCACCGCACCAATGACTTTATCCTTTTGAATAATAATGCGTTTATAGATCTGACGCTTTTCATCATTCAGTACGATATCTTCAAAATCATCTTTTGGTTCGAAGTCACCTGCAGAGAACACATCACAACCACTCACTTTCAGCTGAGTCGGAACCGTCGGCGCTTTAAAGGTCAAGCTGCCATGCTCGGCCAGATGTGATGCACAAATGAACGCCTGGCCCCAAAGTGGTTCAACCAGACCAAAGGTTTGACCACGGTGCTCGATACATTCACCCACCGCATAAATACTTGGGTCAAAAGTCTGCATGGTGTCATTTACCAGCACACCGCGATTACAACGCAGACCAGCACTTTGCGCCAATGCGATATTTGGACGAATACCAACTGCAAAGACCACCAAATCAGCTTCCAGTACAGTCCCATCTTTGAGTTTCACTTGGGTCACATGACCTTCTTCACCAATCAGGCATTCGGTATTCGCTTCAGTCAGAATGGTGATGCCTTTCTGTTCAATCGCAGTTTTCAGCATCTGGCTGGCTTTACTGTCCAACTGACGGTCCATGATGCGATCCATCAGATGCAATACTGTGACATTCATGCCTTGCTGTTTCAGGCCATAAGCAGCTTCCAGGCCCAGTAAGCCACCGCCGATGACGACCGCATTTTGTTTGGTTTTGCAGTAGTCCAGCATATTGTTTACGTCATAAATGTCGCGGAAGCTAAGTACGCCCTTTAAGTCGCTACCTGGAATTGGCGGAACAAATGGCTTGGAACCCGTCGCCAGAATCAAACGGTCATAACTGATCATTTCGCCTTTTTCGGTATACACCTGCTTACGCGGACGATCAATACGTACTGCTGGATCACCAGCAATCAGACGGATACCTTTGTCGGCATACCAGGCATGTGGATGCAGCATGATGTCATCAATGGTTTTCTCGCCAGAAAGCACTGGCGACAGCATGATGCGGTTGTAGTTGCCCCAAGGCTCTTCACCAATCACAGTAATTTCATAACGTTCTGGTGCCATATCCAGCAGATCTTCCAGACAACGCATGCCTGCCAGACCATTACCGACCAGTACCAGTTTCATTTTTTCCGGTGAAACACCGTTGTTGGTGATATAGGTTTTTTGTGGCACGGGGCTAATGAACACCTTGCCATTTTCAATTTTGTTTGGAAAAACCAGCAGTTTTTGATCTTTATCTTCCAGGCAGCGGCCAGTCGCCAGACTAAAATGCTGCTTGTAAATTGGTGAAGCGACTACACGTTCACCTTGCAGATCACCAATGATGCCGCGTGACATCACAAACGCTTTACTAAATGGATCCTGGTTACTGAGTGCATAAACACGTTTTTCTGAACCTACACGAAAGATCGCAATTTGCTGATCTTCCACCAAAGCTGCAACGCCAGTATTAGGCGTGATGTCATCCAGTGCACACACTTCAACCCAATTCAGTTCATTCATATCTTTAAACATTGTCATATTCTTGCTCCTTTATTCTTTGAATCAGGCTTCAACTACCGGAATACGGCTGGCATTGCGTTCAGCTTCAGTTTTTGGACGGATCTGACCGCGCACTTCAGTAAATTGAACGTGCGGATCGTTTTGCTGTTCAGCCTTGGCATTAATAAAGGTTTTGAAACGTTTACGGACTTCTGGATCTTCAACTGCAGTACGCCATTCATCCTGATAAGTGCCCACCACATGCTCCATACGACGCTCGAGTTCTGTTGCCAGACCCAGTGAGTCATTGACGATGACATCTTTCAGATAATCTAAGCCGCCTTCGAGGTTGTCGCGCCATACTGAAGTACGTTGCAGACGATCAGCCGTCTGGATATAGAACATGAAGAAACGGTCGATATAGCGGACTAAAGTTTGTGTATCCAGATCTGATGCTAGTAGTTCAGCATGACGCGGTTTCATACCGCCGTTACCGCAAACATACAGGTTCCATCCTTTTTCAGTGGCAATCACACCCACGTCTTTGCTTTGTGCTTCGGCACATTCACGGGTACAGCCAGATACCGCCATTTTCAGTTTATGCGGAGAACGTAAGCCCTTGTAGCGGTTTTCCAGATAGATCGCCAAGCCCACAGAATCATCCACACCATAACGGCACCAGGTGCTGCCGACACAAGATTTCACGGTACGCAGCGATTTACCGTAGGCATGACCTGATTCAAAACCGGCATTGATCAGTTTTTCCCAGATTTCTGGTAATTGATGCAGTTGCGCACCAAACATATCGACACGCTGGCCCCCAGTCAGTTTGGTATACAGACCATATTCTTTAGCAATTTGACCAATTACGATCAGACCATCTGGAGTGACTTCACCACCTGCCATACGAGGAACGACAGAGTAAGTACCATCTTTTTGAATGTTACCGAGGTAGTAGTCGTTACTGTCTTGCAGGCCGGCATGGCTTGGTTTCAGGACAAAGTCGTTCCAGCAAGATGCCAGGATGTTTGCCACTGTTGGCTTACAGATATCACAGCCCAGACCATGACCATGTTGCTGGATCAGGTCATCAAAGGTCTTGATTTCATTCACACGAACCAGGTGATACAGTTCCTGGCGTGAATAAGCAAAGTGTTCGCAGAGATGGTTATTTACTGTTACGCCTTGACGTTGTAACTCAGATTTCAGAACTTGCGTCACCAGCGGTGCACAGCCACCACAAGCTGTAGCAGCTTTGGTGCATTTTTTCAGTGCACCAAGCGAAGTTGAACCATCGGCAATCGCTGAACAGATATCCGCTTTAGATACGTTGTTACATGAACAGATAGTTGCGCTGTCTGGCAACAAATCTACACCGCTGCCACCCGTTTTCGCTGCTGCCTGATCAAAGCCCGGCATGATCAGGCTTTCCGGATTTTCCGGGATTTCCAGACCATTTAGCATCATTTGCAGCAGGTCGTTATATTCTTTGGCACAACCGACCAGCACTGCACCGAGCAGTTTGGTTTTTTCAGCATTAACTACGATTTTTTTGTAGATCTGCGCTGCTTCATCTGCATAGAAGTAGCTCAGTGAACCTGGTGTCATGGCATGTGCATCGCCAACTGATGCAACATCCACACCCATCAGTTTCAACTTGGTGCTCATGTCTGCGCCAGTAAATGAGGCACATTCTTCTTGAAGTACATGTTTCGCAGCAATACGTGCCATGTCGTAGCCTGGCGCAACCAGACCAAAAATCTTGTTATTCCACAGCGCACATTCACCAATCGCGTAAATGTCTGGATTGGAAGTTTGGCAATAATCATTGATCATGATCCCGCCACGCTCACCGATTGCCAGTCCGCTTTGACGTGCCAGCTCATCACGTGGACGGATCCCTGCAGAGAACAGAATGATGTCGGTTTCCAGCTCAGCACCATCACCAAACTTCATCACGTGCTTGGCATTGACACCATCTTCAATAGACGAGGTGGCTTTTTGGGTATGGACTTTAACGCCCAGATCTTCGATTTTGCTGCGTAATACTTTACCGCCAAGATCATCAATCTGTACTGTCATTAAGCGTGGTGCGAATTCGACCACATGCGTTTCCAGATTCAGGTCACGCAGCGCTTTTGCCGCTTCCAGCCCCAGCAAACCACCACCAATCACGACACCGTTTTTGGCATTCAAGCTCGCTGCACGAATGGCATCCAGATCTTCAATAGTACGGTAAACAAAGCAATTTTCACGGTCATTACCAGGAATTGGCGGCACAAAAGCATAGGAGCCGGTAGCTAAAACCAGTTTGTCATAAGCAATCACATCGCCATGATTAGTGGTGACTGTTTTATTAACAGTATCGATTGCAGTCGCTTTGGTACTCAAACGCAGATCAATTCCATACGCATCTGCAAAGTCGTTACGGCAAAGGGTTAAATCCTTGGCTGATTTTCCAGTGAAATATTCAGTTAAATGTACACGGTCATAAGCCAGACGCGGCTCTTCTGCCAGAATAGTGATTTCAACCTCATCACCCGCATGCTCAAGCACAGATTCAATAAATTTGTGTCCTACCATGCCATGGCCAATCATTACCAGTTTCATATTCCTTCTCCTAAATTTTCTAAATCTTGTATCTTGTGTTTTAAGCCAGGTTGTTTCGTTCAAGAACAGCTTCTTCATATAGCTTTTGCTCTTTGGCCTTATGCTCAACCGAGAAGCGAATCATCAGAACAAAACTTGCTGCAATCACGACCAGGCCGCCAAGTGCCATCAGACAGGTTTGAATATCCAGCATGCCTTTAAGTAAGAATCCTGCGGCGACCGCACCCACGTTACCGCCTGCACCGATAATGCCGGCCACACCACCTAAGGCATCACGGTCAATAAATGGCACCAGCGCATACGTTGCACCACATGCCATGTGGGTAAATAATGCGAAGACAGTCATGGTGATGATGGCCAGCATGGCACTGTTCATTTGCGAGAATAAAATCAGGAATAAGCCTTCCATCAAGATCATGGCAAACAGCACTTTGGTACGTCCGTCCAGGCCTTTTTTGATGGCAACTTTGTCTGAAACGATGCCACCCAGTGCACGGGCAAATAGGGCTAGCAGACCGAAGATCCCGGCCGTCATACCTGCTTCTTTTAAACCAAAGCTGAAGTTTTCTACGTAGTACATGGCTACGATGTTATGAATGAAGATTTCGATACCGAAACAGGCCGCATAAGCGCCAAATAGAATCCAGACACGGTAGTTACGTGCAGCATGCATCAGAATTGCCATGCCACCTTTTTTCTCGCTACCAACCTGAATTCCTGCTGCACGCAGTTCTTTAAAGTTGCCTTGTGGGCAGTCCTGAGTGAATTTCCAGTACAAGGCACCGACAATCAGCATCATCAGGCCTGGAACAATTAAGGCAATTCTCCAGCCCATCGCCTGTTCAACACCGAACATTACCAGTGCAGCCAGAAGTAATGGCATTAGAGCTTGAGTCGCACCACCACCGGCATTACCCCAGCCTGCAGATGCTGCATTCGCTGTACCCACTACATTCGGCGCAAACATGATGCTGGTGTGATATTGGGTAATGACGAAACTGGCACCAATGGCACCAATCAGTAAGCGGAAAAACAGGAAGGATTCATAGCTATTCGCAGAGGCAACACCAAAAACCGGGATACTGCCGAGTACGAGTAATGCGGTATAGGTTTTCCGTGGACCATATTTGTCACATAGCGGACCGACAATCAGTCGAACCAGAATGGTGATCGCGACTGCTGCAATATTGATATTGGCGATTTGATCTTTGGTTAAGCTGAATTCACCTGCGATTACAGGCATCAGCGGTGCACAGGCGAACCAGGCAAAGAAGCAGACAAAAAACGCGAGCCAACTCATATGGAAGGCTCTCATTGCTGCGCTGCTGAAATTCAAAAGACTTATTTTTGTTGCTTTCTTTTCATATAAATTTGAAGACATCACCATCTCCTTCCAGAACTGAACGTATAGGCTTATCTGCTATGCGAATCGCTGCACACCAGATGCGATCAGAACGGACGTCATTGGCCGTCTTACAAATTTCTTTAGAGTCGTCTTTGACTCAAATTCTATTAAGCACAAAGCGTGCCAATAAAATAAATTTATGAATAAGTATTTGTATTTATATTAATTATCGAGAGGTACTTTTATATTTTTTCTAAATTATATTGACTGCGAACCAAGCTCTTTCTTATTTTCCTAAGAATATACATATCCAGATTTTAAAATTGCCACTTCACTGCACCATTTGGCACAGCTTTAGTGCAAGGAAGAACATAATCAAACCAGGTATTTTTAATTAAAGAAAAACTTGTAGTTAAAATTTAAACTTTTTAAATGAGTTAGCTAATTAAGAATCTAGATATGTCTAATACAATTCAATGAGGAAAATTTTAATTTCAAGTTATCTACTTCAATTAAATTTTGGATATATCTAGATTAATAAAAATTTATTCCATATTTTTTAAATGATTAGGTGGTAGCAATATTAAATAGAGAGCCAATCCAGAAACTGAATAGCATGGCAACGATGCCCCAAATCATGACACGCAGTGCGCCTTTCCACATGCTGCCACCACCTGCATAACTGGCTAATGCTCCCATCATTCCCAGACTAAGCACTCCCACCAGCATGACGCCCTGATCTAGCAAATGTGAAGGCAAAACCAAAATGGATACCAATGGAAATAAAGAACCTACCGTAAATGCTGATGCTGAAGAAAATGCCGCCGTAAAGGGCCGGGCAGCTGTCTGTTCCAGAATTCCAATTTCATCACGCGCATGCGCATCTAAGGCATTATGTGCAGTAAGCTGTTTTGCCACTTCTTCGGCCAGATCAGCTTCTAACCCTCGCTTGATATAAATATTTTTTAGTTCTCTTAATTCATGTACGGGATGCAGATTTAATTCCCGCTCTTCCATGGCGAGATCATTTTTTTCAATATCCTGTTGCGACTTGACCGAGATATATTCCCCAGCTGCCATCGAGGCTGCACCAGAAATCAGGCCAGCAACACAAGCAATCAAAAGTGTTTGTGAGGAAGCACCACTGGCTGCCATCCCAACAACCAGACTGGTCACGGAAATAATTCCATCATTGGCACCAAGCACTGCGGCACGCAACCAGCCAGAACGTTGTATATAGTGTTTTTCATGATGATGGGAATGAGGCATGTCTTTCTCGTTCTTCTAGCAGATGAAATAAGATTTTAAATTTTAGTCACTTACTATTTTATCATCTTACATTAAGCCAAATATTTCAAATATGAATCTTCACTTTCAGAGATATCTTCGAGTTTTATTTACTTATTTTAAAAAAGAAAAATTATTTATTGTGAAGGCTTAAATAGATTTTAGCCAGCGGCCGCCATAAGCAACTCACTGGCTATACCTTAAAGGATGAACTTCTGATTATTATCAATGACCTCTCACTTTATATAAGTAATAAGGCCAAACGCTTAAACTAAATACATGGCATTAATCACTGATATCGAGACCATGCCTTAGCCTCGGATGGCAGCTTCAATTGCAGCGACATCAATTTTCTTCATGGTCATCATGGCATCAAAAGCTCTTTTAGCAACACCACGGTCTGAACTGTATGATGCTTCAAGCAAAGCTTTAGGGATGATTTGCCAAGATACCCCCCATTTATCCTTACACCATCCGCATTCGCTTTGATGTGTGCTGAATTAGCAGGAGACTTTCACTTGGGAGATTCTAGGCAGCTAACCGATAAAAGTCTTCTGCCATTTGATTTGGTGTCTTAAAATCCAAGCCTTTTTGAATTCTTCGCTGATTATAA